>JAFEBC010000011.1 GCA_018266095.1 Deltaproteobacteria bacterium | reverse complement strand
GGCGGGAGCGGCGGCAGCCTCGGCCTCGTCCTCTTCCTCCTCAGCGTCGATGTGCGCGTTGATCTGCTCGATCTGCGCGCGCAGCTCACGGATCTCCGCCTCCTGCGCCACCATCTGCGGGATCACGACCTTCATCGACAGCGCCACGAACACGAACACGGACGCGAGGATCGACAGCATCACGTTGAGCACCAGCGCGCGCGACGGGGGCATGGGCGGCTTCGGATCGGACATGGGCGCCTCTTTTCAGTCAGAAGTCAGCAGTGGGTGCAGCGGGAACGGCAGGATGTCACAGCGCACGAAATCGTGCAGCACGTCAGCGAGCCGGCCTCGCTAGCGCGCGTCGGGATACTCGCGGCCCTTCCAGCGCGGGCCCTTGCCGGTCACGGCGCGCAGGGACGAGTGGAACACGATGCCCGCGAGCATGAGCTGGCCGAAGGGGATGGTCAGGCCCCACGCGGCCGAGATGCGCGGGAAGAGCCACGACACCGCGAAGACGCGCTGGCCGAACGCGAGCGCCACCGCGAGGCCCGACACGCACATGAGCCGCTGATCCCCGAGCGCGATCGCCACCGGCAGCGCGAAGAACGGCACCGCCGCCAACACCACCGCGAGCGCGCCCAGCGAGGCCAACAGCGGCCCGCCCGCGCCGTGCGCCGCGTTCTTGACGAAGCCCCACCAGATCTCCGCGAGCGACGTGTACATGCGCACCGCCACGAGGTGCATGCCCCACTCGGCGCGCAGGCCGTGGCCCTTGGCCTTCACCGCCTTGGCGAGCTCCAGGTCGTCGCAGACGCGGTCCTTGATGGCCGCGTGCCCGCCCGCGTCGTCGTAGGCGTCCTTGCGCACGAGGATGAACTGGCCGTTGGAGATGGCCGTCTTGTTGTCGCGATCGTTCACCCAGCGCGCCGGAAAGAGCCCGGCGATGGCGAGGATGATGTGCGGCATGAGCGCCTTCTCGATGGGCGTCGAGAGCGTCAGGCCCGTGAAGTAGGTGACCAGCGCGGCGTCGTGCGTCCGGGCCGCGGCCATGGCGGTCGGGAGCGCGTCGGGATCGTGCACCGTGTCGGCGTCGGTGAAGAGGTACCACTGCGCGCCATGGACTGCCGCGGCCTGCACGGCCTGGTGGTTCGCGTGGTTCTTGCCGAGCCAACCCTGCGGCAGCTCTGTGCCGTGCAGCACTTGCAGGCGCGGATCGCCGATCGCCTGCACCAGCTCATCCGTCCCGTCCGTCGAGCGATCGTCGACCACGATCACGCGCAGCTTGGGCCACCTCTGCGCGAGCAGGGACTTCACGCACGCCACGATCTGGTGGGCTTCATCGCGCGCGGGAACCACGGCGACCACGTCCGGGACCTCACCCTCGGGCGCGGGCTGCCGCAGCAGTTCACGCCCGAGGTGCAACCGGTCGAGCACCGTGCTCAGGAGCAAGAGCGCCCACGACAGCGCCGCGAGCCCGCAGAGCGCGGTGACGACGTTCACGCGCGGCTACTTGCAGATCGAGCCGAAGCAGATCGCGCGCCGCCCGCAGCCCGTGGCAGCCGTCGAGCCGTTGGCCACGCCGCAGTTGGCCGCGTTGGCCGTCTTGTAGCTCGCGGGCAGATCGCCCGAGCCCGAGGCCGGCGAGAGCGCTTGCAGGTAGCCGCCGAGCGCCTCCCACTCCTTGACCTCGAGCTGCTTGGTGGACGGGTCGCGGTAGAGGATCGCGTCGCTCGGGCTGGCGAGCGCCTTGCCCGTGTCCGGGTCCTTGAGCACCACGCCCGCGAGGTACGCGAACGTCGTCACGTAGAGGTTCGCGCCCACCGTGAACTGCGTGAGCGGGCTCAGCGTGTAGCCGGTCGGCGAGGCGTGCAGCACGTTGGGATCGGTCGCGCTGAAGAGCAGGTCCGCGTAGCCCGTCGAGGTGGAGCAGCTATCGAGGTGGTTGTGGTCCGACGCGATGCGGATCTCGGTGACGCGGCCGTTGTTCGGGTCGAGGGGATCGCCGCTCTGGTTGAAGGCCGGCCGGCTCATGTCGTACTTGAAGCAGAAGCCCGACGGCACGATGTAGAAGTCACCGTTGCTCGCGCTGGTGTACGCGAGGCCCGCCGTCACCTCGAAGGCCGCCTTGATCTCGGCCAGGTAGAGCGAGAAGCGCGTCAGCGGATAGCCGACCGTCTTGGCGATGGGCGAGGCGCCGAGCGGCACCACGTTGAAGATGTCGGCGAACGCGTAGGTCCCGGCCTTGCTGGGCGTGAGATCGCCGCGCAGCACGCCGGCCGCCTCGACGCCGAGGTTGGTGGTGCCCGCCACGCCCTCGACCGTCTTCAGCACTGCGTCGGCGGTCAGGTCGAGGAGCTGCGTCTCGCGCTGGTTGCCGCTGTTGTCCACCTTGAAGCTGCCCTTGGCGATGGGCTTGAACGCGAGGTCGCCGACCACGGCCGCGTTGTCGGTGACCGCCTGGCCGGTGGTGAGCTGCAGGGTCAGCTCCAGGAACGACTTGGTGGGCGTGACCTTGGTGCCCTCCAGGCCCGCGTACACGCCCGAGATGAAGGCCGCGATGTTCGGGTCGGGGACGATGGTGTCGTCGATGGGGATGAGGGCCGAGGCCGCGGTGTCGAACGAGACGCTGCCGTCGCCGTTCACGGTGAGCGCGATCTTGCCCAGCGTGTCGCCGAAGCGGCCGGCCTGCTGGATGAGCACGGGCGCGCCCGAGGTGAGGTTCGTGACCACCTGCGCGGGGTAGGTCGTGTGCGTGTGGCCCGAGACGATGACGTCGATGCCCGGCACGTTGAGCGCGATGAGCGTGTCCTCGCCGGCGAGCGGGTTGGTCAGGTCCACGCCCGAGTGGCTGAGCGCGATGACGACGTCCACCTTCTGATCGCGGCGCAGGTGACGGACCTCGGCGCCGATGTCGGTGAAGAGCGCCTGGATGGCCGAGGCGAAGTCTGTCTCGCCGCAGCAGTCGGCCTGCGAGTACTTCACCGGCGCCTTGAGCGGCGCCTTGGCCGCGGCGTCGATGCCCATGATGCCGACGAAGCCGACCTTGAGGCCGCTGTCGGTGGTCACGACCCACGACTTGTGCAGCACCTTGTTCGTGTCGGTGCCGCTCGCGTCGTAGAGCGCGGCGAGCGAGTCGTCGTCGGCCGAGGTGGAGCTGAAGTGGATGTTGGTGGAGACGATCTGCGGCAGGCCTTCGGTGCTCGACTTGGCCGCGCTGATGGCGGCGGCGAGGCCCGCGGGCCCGAAGTCGAACTCGTGGTTGCCGAGGCAGGTCACGTCGTAGCCGAGCAGCTTCATCAGGCGGTAGTCGGGCGCCGCGGTGGTGAAGGCGACCTGCGCGAGCGTGCCCATGTTGTTGTCGCCGGCCGAGACGGTGAGCACGTCGGCGCCGCTGGCCTTGGCCGCCGCGCGCTCGCTCTGCAGCTTCACGTAGCGCCGCGCGATGCCGCCCTTGATGGCGCCGCTGCCGGCGGCCGTGGGCTGCGGAAAGTCGTCGGCCTCGGGCTCGATGCCGACCAGGTGCGAGTGCTCGTCGTTGGTGTGGAAGATGACCAGCTTGCGCGGATCCTTGCCGCTGGAGCAGCCGACGGCGAGGCTCGCGACGACGAGCGAGAGCAGAGTGCGGGAGACCATGGGACCCCTCGGGAGGTAACGAAGTGTGGGACGCATGAGGCATCCTCGGCGGCGGGCCGTCAAGAGTCTTTTGGATCCCAGGGGTTACGACGCGGTGAGCCAAATCTTGAATGGTCGTGGGCGAGTCGCGAAGCACGATATCGATCGGCTCGAACCCGAGTCGCGCTTGAGGCAGACTCATCTCATGTCGACCGAGCTGGAAGTGCGCGTGACGGAGCTGGAGCTCAAGTTCACCGAGCAGGGAGCGCTGCTGGAGGACCTGAGCGGCGTCGTGCACGAGCAGGGCAAGGAGCTGGCGATCTTGCGCGCGGAGATCGAGCGGTACCGGATGCGGCTGTCGCAGGTGGAGGAGCGCGTGCCGCAGGCTGCGGTGGAGAGGCCACCGCACTACTAGATTGGCTCAATCCCAGCCTGGAGGCAAAGGCCGATAGATTGGTTTGGCTTGAGTCCTCGTCTTCCGCTCATGCACCCTGCGGAGGTCTTCAATCGGCAAATCTCCCCACACGACCGCTCCTTCGTTCCTCAAGATTAGCCTACACCACTCTCGTTGATAGCGGGGCTCCTTGACCGGGGCGACAATTCGCGCATCCGAGTACGAGGCGTTGTTTGCAATGCAAACAAATGCATGTGTCAGCAGATTGGACACAGCGTGGGCCAAGTGGTCGTAGGAGTTTGTGTCCTCGTTCCACGCTGGCACGACGATGTACTCCATCTGACCGCGCACGTCTGCAAGGGCATCGACCTCAAACAGCTCGCTGCAGATCAAGACCGCGAGCCGACCGACGTCTGTATCGACGATTTGACGCCGATGACGAGGAGACGGGCCCAGGAATCGCGAACCAAGCGCCTTCCCCTCGGAGTGCGCAGGATGCCGCTTGGTCCACCCTACAACTGTAGTCGCGCCATATCTTGCCGGAAATATACCGATAGCCTGGTTCTGGACGCCGGAACCAACCGTGCGATACTCAAGACCCGCAACGATTGATAGGTCCTCGGTCTGAGCATAGTGCGCCAATCGCTGGTGGTATCGCCTCGGAACCGAGAGTTCGGGAAGCACTAACAGAGAAGGGATTCCCTCAGCGGACGCGGCAGCAGCAACGGGCCTAGCCGCGCGGAGCACCTTGTCCAGGCGAGAGAGGCGCGAGGAACTCACAAGCGGCGTGCCGTTGGCAGCAGCTTCAAATTCGGCGGGCGAAGCAAGCAGGTTGCCGAGAATAACTCGCACGCTCCTAGGCGGTCGTCGACTCTGCACAGACAAGACCGCGTTTCTGTCATCGAACTTCTTCAGAGACAGACCGTTCCCCTGGTATGGATATGCTGTCGAGCGCAGTGCATTTACAACCTTGGCGACCGAACTCACGTCGGGTTGCGCAGAGGCAGTCTCTAGGTCAGCCAGCATCACTCTTGCGACATCCAAATAGGCCGGAGGCCTCGTTGACAGGAACACGCGGAAACTGCCGATGGTGGCCCAGGCTAGACGCTCCTCGTCCTTGCACTTGGCCAGGAATGTATCAACCAGTCTCAGCCGCCTTTCGAGCTCGGCGTCCTCTGTCGCCATGCGGCGTGCATCCGTCAATTTCGGGTCGTCTCGCTGCCAGCCGCGTCGATCGGGCGCCAGTCGCGGGGCGTCACTAAGCCGATCGAAATGACGAAGGTCCGCTTCGCTCGCCTGGCGGCGTGTCCGGCGCAAGGATGGGTCCGCGAGTGCGCCGACCGATGACAGCACGTGGACTTCCTGAATTCTCCGCTCGAGATACTCAGTCAAAGCGCGACGGGTCTTCTCGCCGTCGAGTTCGTACGAGTTCCAATACAACGGTACCTCGTTCCTTCCCTGCCTAAGGCCACCGATGAGTGTTCGTCGAAGCCAGTTTTCGACGAACTTGACGACAGGTGAGCAAGCACACCCCACTGCAGCTCTAAGTATGCCAATTGCGAACTCCAAGCTTTGGAACAGTGGGTTGGCATCGAGCACACCGAGGACGGTTCGAGTCTGCTTTCGTATGTAGCGCGAAGAGTCGGCTTGGTCCCCTAGCAATACCGCCCGATCCAGGCCCTTGATGAATGCGGTCTCGGTGAATCGCTTGAGGGTATATCTGTCAGCGGTCCTGAGGTGTGGCGTCTCGTCAGGGTCGTCGCCGCCCTGCCCGAATACATCAATTCTCTCGAGTCGGTCGCCGAGAAGCTCCGCATCAGCTAGCATCGCCCTTCTTTCACTCGCTACCACAGAGAAGCCGTCCTTAACCGCTCCCAAGAACTCCACACCTTGCCTGCCTTTCAATTCATGAAGGCGCGTCTTTGCGGCGTTGAGTTCGAGGCTAGCGCCCGTCAACGGATCGATGAACCGGATCGCGTCATCAATTGTGGTGACCATTGGAAACAACCGAGTCAGGGCCTCGGCCGGAGGCTCAGACTGCGTCCAACGTTCAACTACAATGATGTCATCCACGTATCGCCGGTAGTGCAGCACATCTTCAGACTTTGCGAAGAACTGATCAAGCCCCGCCAGCGCCAGGTTCGCGACGAGTCGTGCGGTTAGGGCACCGATGGGTATGCCGACCGTGGGGTTCATCCTACAGAACGGCCTTCGAAGGAGTCGAAATCTGTCGTACGCGCGGAGCAACGACGCGGTCGCTCGCACATAGGATGACCAATCAAATCCGCGGCCCATTGCGGCCCGCTCAATCGCACGCACTGACTCCGGCCAAGCAAGGAACCCCGGATCGATGCTATCGAAAAAGGACACGACGTCGGTGCTCACGATGCGTATGGAGTGGCCTGCCTCTAGTTTCTCTCGGGCAAACGCGATGGGCTCCTCTCGATACTTTCGGAAAGCCTCTGGCCAGTAGTCGAACGTCGACCGTGCGAGTGGATCTGCCTCTCGAACGAAACCCTCCTTGAGGCGGTACCCCACACAACTTTCGTTGAGT
>JAFEBC010000119.1 GCA_018266095.1 Deltaproteobacteria bacterium | reverse complement strand
TCCAAGGGCGACCGCCTCTTCGATCTCGTCTTCGCCACCGGCGACGGCCTGGGGCCCGTGTTCATCCGCCAGTCGTGCGGCGCCTGTCACGCCAGCGCCGCGCGCGGTCCGGGCACGGTGCAGAAGATGATCGTGGTCGAGGCGGACGGCACGGTGTCGGCCGATCAATCCGCGCTGCAGTGGGGCAACACCGTGCGCCCGTTCTACGCGGGCGGCGGCACGCAGGGCCTGCTCGCGCCCTCGGGCACGTTGAGCGGCGGCAAGAAGATCCTGCTCTCCACGCGCGCGGGCCCGGCCGTGCTCGGACGCGGCTACATCGAGGCCATCGCCGACAGCGAGATCGAGGCGCAGGAGGCCGCGCAGGCCTCGCGCGACGACGGCATCCACGGGCGCATCAACCGCGTGACGTGGCGCTCGGAGTCGAACCCGGACACGCGCTTTCACGCGCACTTCAAGGGCGAGACGAACCTCATCGGCCGCTTCGGCCTCAAGGCGCGCCAGGCCACGCTGGACGACTTCGCGGCCGACGCGCTGCAGGGCGACATGGGCCTGACGTCTCCCTTGCGCCCGGACGAACTGCCGAACCCGGACGGCCTCACCGACGACGCGAAGGCTGGCGCCGACGTGCCCATCGAGAACGTGAACGCGCTCGCGATGTACATGCGCCTCATCGCCATGCCCAAGCGCGCAACGCCTCCCGCGGGCGGCAAGGAGCTCTTCGAGAGCGCCCGCTGCGACGTCTGCCACGTGGAGTCGATGCGCACGCGCGCCGACTACCCCATCGCCGCGCTCGCCGGCCTCGACGCGCCCATCTACTCCGACCTCCTGCTGCACGACATGGGCTCCGCGGCCTTCGACGGCCTGTCCGATGAGTCCGCGCACGGCAGCGAGTGGAAGACACCGCCGCTCATCGGCCTGACCTTCCAGCGCTCGTACCTGCACGACGGCACCGCCACCACGCTCTCGGACGCGGTGCTGCGCCACGACTCGCCCGGCTCGCAGGCGCACGATTCGATCGCGCGCTTCAAGGCCCTGTCGGACGCGGATCAGAAGACCTTGCTCGCCTTCCTCGCCACCCTCTGAGCGCCGCGCGCCAGCACGCAGACCCGACGCCTGTTGCACGCGTTCGAGAGCCGCACCGGAGAGCCGCACATGTCCAAGAAGATCCTGCTCGTCGCCGCCGTCACCCTCGCCGCCTGCTCGTCCGACAAGACGCCCGCCGAGCTCAAGGTCGACGCGCTCACCAACATGAAGGGCCTCATCACCACCAATCTGGACGCGCTGGTGGCCGACGTGCAGGCGCTCTCCGACGCCGCGCCCGATGCGCAGGCCGATGGCTGGACCGAGTCGCGCGATCGCGCCGCCGTGGAGCTGATGAAGGCCCGGTGGAAGCGCGCGCGCCAGGACTACGAGCACGTGGAGGGCGCCATCGCGGTGCTCTTCCCCGAGCTCGATGTGTCGACCGACGAGCGCTACGACGGCTTCGTCGAGACCAACGGCGCCGACGAGGATCCCTTCGACGATCAGAACGTCACCGGCGTGCACGCCATCGAGCGCATCCTCTGGGCGGACGCGATCCCGGACAAGGTGAAGACGTTCGAGCAGGGCCTGCCCAACGACGTGTATCGCGCCGCGCGCTGGCCGCAGAACGCCACCGAGGCGAGCGACTTCAAGGACAAGCTCGTGCACAAGCTGCTCGTGGACGTGACCACCATGCGCGATGAGTTCAAGCCGCTCGCGCTCGATCCCGCGGCGGCCTGGCGCGGCGTGACGGGCTCGATGCACGAGCAGGTGGAGAAGGCCGAGGTCGCGGCCTCAGGCGCGGAGGAGTCGCGCTACGCGCAGTACACGCTCGCCGACATGCGCGCCAACCTGGACGCGGGCCTCGAGGTGTACGCCGCGTTCCAGCCGTGGATCATCGCTGTCGCGGGCGACGCCGAGAACGCAAAGCTCTCGGCCGGCTTCGACAAGCTCAAGGCCGCGTACGCCAGGCTCTCGGGCGACGCGCTGCCCGACGTGCCCGCCACGTGGAGCTCGCAGAGTCCGTCGTCCGCGGACCTCGCCACGCCCTTCGGCCAGCTCTGGAAGTCCATCGCCGACCAGGCCGACGAGACCGCCTCGGGCGCGCTCGTGTACGAGATGAACGTCACCGCCGACAAGCTGGGAATCGCCGCGCTGCCGCAGTAAGTGTTCGCGCATGCACCTGCGCGACGCGACCCCGGCCGACTGCGGCACGCTGCTCAACTTGATCAAGGCGCTCGCTGAGTACGAACGCGAGCCCGACGCCGTGATCGCCACCGAGGCTGATCTCCTCCGCGACGGCTTCGGCCCCACGCCGCGCTTCCACGCACGCCTCGCCGAGCTCGACGGCAAGCCAGTGGGCTTCGCGCTCTGGTTCTTCGTGTGGTCCACCTGGCAGGGGCGCTGCGGGCTGTACCTGGAGGATCTCTTCGTGCTCCCCGAAGCGCGCGGACACGGTGTCGGCGCGGCGCTGCTGCGCGATCTGGCTGCGCGCGCGCTGCAAGAGGGTTGCACGCGCTTTCAATGGCAGGTGCTCGACTGGAACACGCCCGCCATCGGCTTCTACGAGAAGCTCGGCGCGAAGGCGCTCAAGCAGTGGATCCCCATGCGCGTCGAGGGCGTGGAGGCGATCCGGCGCGTGGCCGAAGGCAAGGGCGCCTGAGGCCACCGCACCCACACAGACCCACCAGGGCGCGCGACAGCAGTCGGGAGCCGAGCGGCGTTCAGTCGTATGATGCGCCACCTCTCCGGAGTCGCCATGCGTCCGCGCCTGTCCAACGTCTCGCTCACGCTGCTCGCGCTCTGCCTGATGTGTGCCCTCGCGTCTGCAGCGCGCGCCGACGACCTCGCGCTCAGCGCGCACCTGCACCTCTCCGCCGATCCGCTCTCGACGCGCTTTGACGTCCACGCCCCGGCGCCCACCATCTCCGGCGACTACGCGGTCTCGTGCACGCCCGCGGAGGGCGCGTCGATCTCGTGGGACGCGCTCGCCATCAACTACCTCCAGCTCAACGGCTCGGTGGTCGAGGCCGTCCCTGGCCTCACCGGCACGCTCGGCGCCGCCGCCGCCACCACCACGCTCGGTGGAACGCTCACCGTCCAGGGGGCCTCTCTCGCGGGCGCGCGCGTGGCCAGCCGATTCCACGCGAACTGCGCCACCACCAGCACCAACGTCGACGACACCGACTGGGGCTCGACCGTGGTCCCTCCCCAACTCCTCGTCTCGCAGGTCACCGCTGGCGCCGGCACCTCGACGGTGCTCTTCGACGGCCAGACCACGCAGGCCATCACCGTGCCGCTCGCGACTCCCATCCACACCTCGGTGATCCTGCGCGCGAACCCGCACCTGAACCAGTACGTGCTCGTGCACCTGCGCGGCCCGGGCGTGCAGCGCGATCTGCGCATCGACGACT
>JAFEBC010000118.1 GCA_018266095.1 Deltaproteobacteria bacterium | reverse complement strand
TGTACCAGGCGCCCGTGCGCGCGTGGATGGCGGTGTCGGTGCGCTCGCGATCGACCACCTCGTCGAGGTCGTGCTTGGTGATGGCCTCGAGGTACATGAAGCCGCCGCACATCGCGCCCAGGTTCTGGATCGCGCCCTCCGCGCCTTCGTCGGTGAGGTACTGCAAGACGCCCTGGCAGACGACGAGATCGAAGCGCTCGCGGCTCGACCACACCGAGATGTCCTTCTGCTCGTGGCCGTACGTCTCGCAGGCGTACGCGCTCACGTCGATCGAGCGGTACGCGACGTCGGGACGGTACTTGCGAAACCACGCGCGCCAGAAGCCGGGCCCCGCGCCGACGTCGAGCACCGAGCGCACCTGACGCCCGAGCCAGGCGATGTGGCAGACCACGGCCTGACAGAGCACGCCGATCTCGGCCTCATCGTGGACCTTGCCCGAACTCTTGTAGAATTTTGCGTAGTAGCCCTCATCGAAGCGGTCGGCCATGACCCTTCGTAACATCTTTGCAGCGCGTGGCATTGGTGGTACGCGCATGGGCCGTCGCAAACCTCACCGGAGACTTCTCATGCTCGTGCGTCGTTGCGCCTGCCTGCTCGCCCTGTCGCTTCCGTTGGTGTTCCTTGCATCGGCCTGCTCGCCGACTGATCCCTCGCAGCTCGGGCGCACCATCATCGTGCGCGGCGCGGTCACCGAGAGCACGACCGGCCAGCCCATCGCGGGCGTGAAGGTGACGCTGGTGTCCGACGCGACCTTCCCCTCGCGCGTGACGGACGCGGGCGGCCTCTTCCTCTTCGACGGCGTGCAGCGGCTCGACAACCTGCTGGTGCAGTTCCAGAAGGACGGCTACCTCACGCAGACGATCACGGTGCACATCTCGAACGGGCTCGATCAGAGCCTGGACGCGGGCACGCTCTTCTTCGACGGCTACGACGCGTCGGTGCAGCTCACGCAGGCGTACTTCGTGCCCATCGCGGGCATCGTCTACTCGGGGCCCACGCCTGCCAAGGGCGCGAAGGTCTCGCTGTGGAATGGCGGCGGCCAGGGCTTCGCCACCGTGGCCGATGACAACGGGCGCTTCGCCTTCGCCAATGTGCCGACGGGCACCTGGGAGGTCGTGATCGCGCCGTGGGACCGCGACGGCGACGGCTTCTCGGACACGCAGTTCTTCGGCCAGAACATCCAGGTCGCGCCGCAGGGCGCGCCGAACCTCGGCAACCTCGTGTTCAACCTCGCCGACGTGCAGCGGGCGCTGGTGGCGTCGAGCTTCGTGAACCTGAACCACGCGTATCCGATCGACGCGAACGCGCTGCTCAACGGCGTGAGCGGCGTCTTGCAGGCCGTGGGCGGGAGCATCTTCCTGCACTTCGGCGCCGAGGTGGACCCGAACCTGACCTCGTTCGAGCTCGTCGCCATCGAGCCCAACGGCCGCGTGTCGCCGCCCATCGGGCTCACGGTCGCGTGGGATCACGCCGCGGTGGCCACGCTCACGCCGGCCACCAGCCTGGTCGCGAGCTCGGACAGCACCATCGGCTACGAGCTGCGCGTGCGGGCGCTGCGCTTCACCGACGGCACCGTGGGCATCCTCCCCTCGGGCACGGTGTTCGGGAAGATCGACTTCAGCGTGCAGGCGCTGCCGGCCGCGCTGGCGAGCCCCACGCCGTCGCTCTCGATGCTCACCAAGTCCCCCGCCACGCAGACGGCGGCCTCGGGCGCGGTCGATGACTCGACCATCTGGCTGCTCGACACCAACGGCGACCTCCCGTTCGACACGGTGCAGAGCGCGAACTTCTCGGCCAACAGCGGCCTGCAGCTCCAGTGGGCGCCGGTCGCGCAGGCGGTGACCTACCACGTGTACGCGCGCAACACGGTCTCGCGCAGCAACAACGAGCAGGGCAACCTCGACTGGCGCGAGCTGAACGCGACGTTCCTGACCGCGATCGATCCGTCGTCGAACACGCCGGTGGCCGTGAACGTGAACCCGTGGGGCACGCTGGGCGTGGTGCCCTCGCAGAACGCGCCGTGGCGGTACGGCAACCACGTGCAGTTCGCCATCACCACCGAGGACGCGCTCGGCTTCCGCTCCAACATCGACACCAGCAAGCTGCTCGACACCAAGGACGACTTCGGCGGCTTCCTCACGGGCATCGCCGTCGATCCGGGCGGCCAGCCGGGCCTCTTCGCGGCCACCACCGAGCGCGGGGCGCAGTTCAATCGCACCTTCAAGCTGACGTTCTCGGAGCCGATGAACGCGGCCTCGATCCCCACGCTGACCTCGACGGGCGGCGCGCTGACGGCGAAGAAGGTGGTCGTGTCGGGCTTCGGCGGGACCACGCCGGACTCGAGCGTCAGCGACTCCAACACCGCGTTCGTCACGCTGCAGCTCGAGGCGCACTCGCCGTGCACCGAGCTCCTCCTCGCGCGCGCGGCGGGTGACGTGCTCCTGCCGGTGCGCGACGCCTCGCTGTTCCCGGTGTCGACCACGGCCAAGCTGCTCTTCCTCGACGGCGGCTCGGGCGGCTTCCTGGGTGAGAGCACTGGCGTCACCGCGAGCGACACGACCGCCAACGTGGTCACGCTCACCACCGCGCTCGTGCCCACGCTCGCCAACAACTCGCTCGTGTGCGCGCTCGGCGACGCGACCGCCACTGCGTTCGTGAGCACCGCGACGACCAGCATGGTGGTCAACGACGCGAAGGCCTTCTTCGTGGGCCAGACCATCATGGTCTACGAGCCGCAGGTGTCGGGCGCGGGCCAGATCGCCGACGTGCGCACCATCAGCGGCATCGACACGCCCACCAACACGCTCGTGCTCAACAGCGCGCTCACCGCGGGGCACACCACGGCCTCCATCGTGTTCGCGTTCACGGCGGGCGGTGAGACGGCGCTGCGCAGCTCCACGGTGGTGGCGCTGCAGAAGGACGTGATCGGCGCGGCGGACAGCGATCTCTTCGTGGCCGGCCCCATCAGCGGCGTGGCCATCGGCGACCTCGTGCTCATCGATCTGGACGGCGACGCGAAGACCACCAAGGACCAGTTCCAGGTGAAGGTGAAGCAGCTCAAGTTCGCGCCGGCCGCGCCGCCGACCGTGTACTCGTTCACCGCCGACGTCCCCACGGGCGTGACCATCCTGCACGGACGCGCCACCGTGCGCGCGCTGGGCGATTCGTTCACCGTGGGCGGGACGCGGGACACCAGCGCCTCGGCCGCCAAGCCGCTCGACACGCACCGCGATCAGTTCACCATCGACGGCACGCTGTTCTAGAGGAGCACCATGCGCACCCACTTCGCGTCTCTTTGCCGCTCGCAGGCCGCGCAGGCGCTCGTGCTCGGCTTCGCGCTCGTGAGCTTCGGCGCGCGCGCGGCCGACTCGCAGGAGCCGGTGATCACGCACACGCCGATCACCAAGGCCGCCACCGCGCCCATCCACATCACCGCGCGCATCACCGACGAGAGCAAGATCTTCCCGCAGGTGTTCCACCGCTATGACGGCAAGCCCTTCGAGCTGCCCATCGATCTGAAGAAGATCAAGGGCACGAAGGATCAGTACGAGGCCACGCTGCCGTTCCAGGACGGCCAGCTCGACTACTACCTGGAGTGCTACGACGAGTTCGGCAACGGGCCGGCGCGCGCGGGTTCGCTCGAGCAGCCGTTTCACGTGGTGGTAGGCGAGGGCAAGCCGGTGGCCGCGCCCGCTGCGAAGACCGAGTCGCGCGCGGTGGCCGTGCCCGAAAAGGCGCTGCCCATCCCGACCGTGAGCGAGGTGGAGCAGGCCAAGGTGGACAATCACCCGGCCGCGCCCCCGCCGCCCGCGCAGCCCGCGCCGGCGCCGCAGTCGAGCCCGGCGGCCTCGGCGTCGGCCGAGCGGTCGCAGCCCGCGCCCTCGCAGGCGCTGCAGACTCGCTTGGAGACGCCGCCCGCGCCGCTGACGGCCGAGCAGGCGCTCTGGCACTCCGCGCTCCTGCCGGGCTGGGGTCAGTGGCGCACCGAGCGCAAGATCCGTGGCGCCGCCTTCGGGGCCGCAGCGGGCGCGGCGCTGATCGCCACCATCTGGATGTCGGCGCGTGCGGCGCAGGCCAACACCGACTGGGAGAACGCGGCGCCCATCGCGCAGGCCGACGCGTACGGCCAGGCGCAGTCGTACGCGCGCGGGCGCAACTGGGCCATCGGGCTGCTCGCGGGCGTGTGGGCCGTGAACGTGATCGAGGCCTACGCGGGCTTCGGCTCGAAGGATCCGCAGTAGAGTCGCTGGCACGAATGCGACCGCTGCGGAGCCTGCGACGCAACCAGAGGAGATCGCCGGGCTCGTATGGGCTCCACTACGACCCGGCGTTCCTCTCGCCCGGGGATCGCGAAGAGCTGTGCGCGTGGATCGAGACGCTGCACCCGCTCTGGGAGCAGCGCTTCAGCAAGAACAACCCGCCGCCGCCGGGACGTGAGCAGCGTCAGCTCTTGCGGCCCGTGTATTGGCTCGGCAACTGGCAGTTCGCGTGCCTGGACTACTACCGGCCGCCCCACGGCCTCATCGATCGCTGCGTGCGCGCGCAGCCGTTTCCGACAGTGCTGGCGCGGCTGGTGGCCGAGATCGAGGACCTCGCGCGCGAGCTCTTCAAGCCGCAGGACGTGCCGCAGGGCTGGCACTTGAACACGTGCCTCGTGAACTTCTACGGGAGCCGCGTCGAGAGCGGGAAGCGCGAGGACGTGGCGCGCGTGGGTGAGCACAAGGACTTCGAGCCCGGGCCGGTCGCGTCCATCTCGGTGGGCGAGCGCGCGTTCTTCCAGTTCGTGCAGAGCACGCGGCCCGGCGAGCGCGACGCGGTGGTGGTGCAGCAGTGGCTCGACGACGGCTCGCTGCAGCTCTTCGCGGGCGACCGCTTCAAGAAGCACCTGTTCCACCGCGTGCAGCGCGTGGACAAGCGCGGCGGGCACGCGTTCGCCAAGCACGTCGAGGGCTTCGAGACGCGGCGGGTGAACCTGACCCTGCGCTACGTGCCGGACGAGCACGTGATCCCCTTCCGCAAGCTCGGCCCGAAGGCGCAGGAGGACGTGCGCGGGTACATGCAGGAGCTCGCGAAGCACGCGCCGTTCTTCGGGCGCGAACTCGAGGGCACCTGATGCGCGACGCGATCGGCATCATCGGCCTCGGGCTCATCGGCGGTTCGCTGGCGCGGGCGCTGAAGCGCGCGCGGCCGTCGCTCGAGATCGTGGGCGCGGATGCCGACGCGGATTCGCGCGCGCAGGCTGTGGGTGCGGGCGCGATCGATCGCGGGTACGCGCTTACGGAGGCGCCGCTGGAGTCGTGCGGCCTCGTCGTACTCGCAGTGCCGGGCCCGACGTTGCTCGCGATACTTCCCGAGGTCGCGGCGCGTCTCGCGCCCGGCGCGATCCTCAGCGATGTCGGCGGCAGCAAGGGGCCCATCTGCGCGGCGGCTGCGGCACAAGCGCACGCGCTCTTCGTCGGTGCGCACCCGATGGCCGGCACGGAGTTTCGCGGCTTCGCTGCCTCGCGCGTGGACCTCTTCGACGGCTGCGTGGTCGCGCAGTGTGCGCCGCGCGGCGGGCCCGCGAGCGTCACCGACGCCGATCGCGAAGCCGCTGCGAAGCGCGTCACCGAGCTGTGGACGCTCGCCGGCGCAGCGCGCGTGCTGAACGTCGATCCGGAAGAGCACGATCGCGCGGTGACCTTCGCGTCACATCTGCCGTACCTCGCGGCCGCGGCCGTCACCGAAGCGCTGATCGACTCAGGCGCCGTGGCGCCGCTCGCGCGCGAACTGGCCGCAGGCGGCTTCCGCGACACCACGCGCCTCGCCGGTGACGGGACTGTCTCCGGTGCGGCCGCGCAAAATCGCTTCCTCCCCGACGCCGCGCGGGCGTTGGCCAAGGTCCTCACCGACTACGCCGACCGCCTCGAAGCTGCTCCCGAGCCGCTGCGCACGCACCTCGCGCGCCTCGCCGACGAGCGCCGCGCGATGAAGCTCCCGATTCGCAAGGCATAGGCGCGGCTTCGATCGGAGCTGAGTGCTGGGCCGATCGTTCACCGCAGAGACGCAGAAGCGCAGAAGTTGGGTTGGTGAACAACCAAGTCTCGGCGAACCTTCGGCGCTTCGGCGCCTCTGCGGTGAATCGTCGCTCGAGTACAGCGTCCGGGGAGCTGCTTCCTCGAGGCTAGAGTTCTTTGTCAGCGAGCGCGAGCCTTCGCGCCCGCACGGCCGCCGCCAGATTCTCCAACATCACCACCGAGTCCTCCCAGCCCAGACACGCGTCCGTGATGCTCTGGCCGTACTCGAGCGGCCTGCCCGGCACCAGCTCCTGCCGGCCTTCCTTCAGGTGCGATTCGGCCATCAGCCCGATGATGCGATCGTCGCCGCGCGACACCTGCTCGCCAAGGTCTTGCGCGACCAGGAGCTGCCGCTTGAACTGCTTCTTGCTGTTCGCGTGCGAGCAATCGACCATCACGCGCGCCGCCACGCCCGCCGCCGAGAGCTCCTTGCACGCGTTCTCCACGCCCGCCGCGTCGTGGTTCGGCTCGCGGCCGCCGCGCAGGATCACGTGACAGTCCTCGTTGCCCGCCGTGGACGCGATCGCCGAGCGGCCCTCCTTGGTCACCGCGAGGAAGTGGTGCGGGCTCTGCGCCGCGCGGATGGCATCGACCGCGATGCGCACGTCGCCATCGGTGCCGTTCTTGAATCCGACAGGACAGGAGAGGCCCGAGGCCATCTCGCGGTGCAACTGCGACTCCGTGGTGCGCGCGCCGATCGCGCCCCACGCGATGAGGTCCGCCGTGCACTGCGGCGTGATCACGTCCAGGAACTCCGTCGCGCACGGCACGCCCAGCGCGTTCAGATCGAACAGCAGCTTGCGCGCGATGCGCAGGCCCTCGTTGATGGCGAAGCTGTTGTCGAGCTTGGGGTCGTTGATGAGCCCCTTCCAGCCCACGGTCGTGCGCGGCTTCTCGAAGTACACGCGCATCACGATGAGCAACTCCTTGGCGTGACGCTCGAGCTCGATCTTCAGCCGCTGCGCGTACTCGCGCGCCGACACCACGTCGTGGATCGAGCAGGGCCCGATGATCACCAGCAGGCGATCGTCGGCGCCGTGCAGCACGCGGTGGATGGCGCGGCGCGTGTCGGACACCAGCGCGGACACGGGTTCGGTGGCCGGGCACTCGCCCAGGATCTGCGTGGGCGTGGCCAGCTCTTGCAGCTCGAGGATGCGGACGTCGTCGACGACAGGCTTCATGACGAATGGTTGTAACGGATTTCCGGCCGCCGCGACTTCTCCCTCGCGGGTCGACGAACGACCCCAAGGAGAAACACACAATGCAGACGAAGAAGAAGGCCATCCTGGTCGGCGCGGCGGTCGCGGGCATCCTCGGGGCGATCTCGCAGGCGCACGCGGGCGAGCCGATCCCGGCGCACAAGCTCAAGAAGACGGCGCTCGTGCCCTGCTACGGCATCAACTCGTGCAAGGCCACCGGCGACTGCAGCGGCGAGAACCACGGCTGCGGCGGTCACAACTCGTGCAAGGGCTCGGGTTGGCTCGCCGTCCCCAAGGACGCGTGCCTGAAGATCCCGGGCGGCTCGCTCACGCCTCCGGCGGCCGCGGCGTCCGACAAGAAGTAGTGCGAACACCTGCGGCCGCTTGTCCGAGCCGGTCTCGGCCAGGCGGCCCGCGCTCCCCAACAGCTTCAACTCACTCGAGCACGGCCAAGGCGCCGCGCACTGGAGACTCACATGCGTTTCGTTCACCTGGTCGTGTTGTCGCTGCTCGCCGCGTCGGTTCCGGCGCGCGCGCAGTTGCTGGAGAAGAAGTCGCTCTCGCTGGAGGCCGCGCGGCGCGTGGTGGCGGCGGCGATCGAGGACGCGAAGGGCAAGGCGGGCACCGCCGTGGTCGCGGTCGTGGACGATGGCGGGAATCTGATGGCGCTCGAGCGGCTCGACGGCACGTTCGCGGCGGGCGCGCATGTGTCGATCGGGAAGGCCCGCACGGCGGCGCTGTTCAAGAAGCCGACGCGCGTCTTCGAGGAGATCATCGGCAAGGGCCGCACCGCGATGGTGGCGGTGGACGACTTCACGCCGCTGCAGGGTGGCGTGCCGATCGTCATCGACGGGCAGATCGTGGGCGCCGTGGGCGTGAGTGGGGCCGCCAGCGCCGCGCAGGACGAAGAGGTCGCCATCGCGGGAGCCAACGCGGTGACGAGCGCGTCCGCTGAGCCGTCCGCGGTGCGGCAGTTGCCGGGCAAGGAGGTGCAGGCCGCGTTCATGAAGGGCCAGCCGCTGATCGAGCAGGCCAACTACAAGATCCACGCGAGCCACCGCGACGGGCCGGGCAAGGTCGAGGTGCACCTGCGCGACACGGACATCATCCACGTGCTCAAGGGCAGCGCCACGCTGGTGGTGGGCGGCACGGTGGTCGACGGCTCTGTCACCGAGCCCGACGAGATCCGCGGCGCGTCGGTCAAGGGCGGTGACACGCGCAAGCTCGCGGCCGGCGACGTGATGGTGATCCCGGCCGGCGTGCCGCACTGGTTCGAGCAGGTGAACGGCGCGCTCGACTACTACGTCGTGAAGGTCCGGTGAGCGTCATGACCGCACGCACGCTCACGCTCGCCGCGCTCACGTTGTCCGCGCTCTGCAACGCCGCCATCGCGCAGCAGATCGCGCACGCGCCGCACGATCTCGCGCTGGGAAATCCGGCGGCCATCGTGGATCTCGACAGCAAGGACGGCCAGGCGCTGACGAAGTCGACGTGGCAGTTCACCTCGTCGCAGATCGTCGACGCGCAGAACAACGCGGTGGGCGCGGATCTGCGCGCCTCGGGAGCTCCCGTGGCCACGCGGGATCTCGCGCCGCGCCTGGGCACGCCCGCGTTCGAGAAGGCCGCGTGGGAGCCGATCGCGCCCGGTGAGCTCGACAAGCGCCGCGGCAACGGCAAGCTCAGCTTTGGCTGGTATCGCACCAGCGTCACCATCCCGGAGACCTTCGGCGCCGTGCCCGCGCGCGGCGCGACGATCGTGTTCGAGATCGTGATCGACGACTACGCCGAGGTCTGGGTGGACGGCCGTCTGCCGCTCGTGCTGGGCCAGAGCGGCGGCGCGCTGATCAAGGGCTTCAACGCGCCCAACCGCGTGGTGCTCACGAGCGACGCGCAGCCAGGCCAGCGCTTCGACCTCGCTGTCTTCGCCGCCAACGGACCGCTCTCCGCGCCGCCCATGAACTTCCTCTGGGTGCGCACGGCCACGCTCGAGGTGCATCCGCGCGCGGCGCAGCAGGTCTCGTTCGGCACGGTGCAGCGCGTGGACCCTGCGCTCGACGCGATCGTCCCCGCGGGCGCGCGCATCGAGAAGCTCGCCGAGGGCTTTCAGTTCCTCGAAGGGCCGGTGTGGCACCGCGACGGCTACCTGCTCTTCAGCGATCCGAACGCGAACACCATCTACCGCTACGATCCCGAGGGCCGCGTGTCCGTCTTCCGCGCCAAGAGCGGCTACAAGGGCCTCGATGTGGGCACGTACCACCAGCCCGGCTCGAACGGCCTCACGCTCGACAAGGAGGGCCGCCTCGTCATCGACGAGCACGGCAACCGCCGCGTGACGCGCCTGGAGCGCACGGGCGCGCTCACGGTGCTGGCCGATCGCTACGAGGGCAAGCGCCTCAACAGCCCGAACGATCTCGTGCTCAAGAGCGACGGCACGCTCTACTTCACCGACCCGCCCTTCGGCCTGCCCAAGGTCTTCGACGATCCCAAGAAGGAGCTGCCCTTCAGCGGCGTGTTCTGCCTGCGCGACGGCAAGCTCACGCTGTTGTCGAAGGAGCTCGCGGGCCCGAACGGCATCGGCTTCTCGCCCGACGAGAAGTTCCTCTACGTGTCCAATTGGGACCCGCAGCGCAAGGTGATCCTGCGCTTTCCGGTCGAGGCCGGATGTGCGGTGGGCGCGCCCACTGTGTTCGCGGACCTCACCCAGGCGCCTGGCGAGGAGGCGCTCGACGGCCTCAAGATCGACGCGCGCGGCGACGTGTTCGTCTCGGGGCCAGGCGGGCTGTGGATCTTCGACGCGACCGGCAAGCACTTGGGCACGTTGCATCCTGAACAGCAACCCGCGAACCTCGCCTGGGGCGACGACGGCCGCACGCTGTACCTGGCGGCGCGCACGGCGCTCTATCGCATCCGCCTGAGCGTGTCGGGTGTAACGGCCACGGCCTCCCGCTGACTGAACCGCCATGCCCATCGGAATCGGACTGCGGCCGCCGCACTACGAAGACGTCCTCGAAGGCCGCGTGAAGTTGCCGTTCGTGGAGGTCATCAGCGAGAACT
>JAFEBC010000117.1 GCA_018266095.1 Deltaproteobacteria bacterium | reverse complement strand
GCCCCCCCCGCCCGCGACCCCCCTGTGAGCGGGGTGGGCGAGGCCGGTGAACGCCCCACGCCCCGGGACCGCTCTGTGACCTGGTTTGGTGGAGTCCGGTGATCTCCCCACGCCCCGGGACCGGTCGCGATCAGGTAGGGGGGCGCGACGGGGTCGGACTGGTGATCCCTGGCTTTGACATGCCCCACGCCACTCGGTTCGCGCGGTGAGCTGGTCCAAGAGCGGTCCCGGGGCGTGGGGGCGTGGGGAGGGATTGCGCCGCCTTGAGCGCGCGGCAGCACCCAACGTTGGTCGACGTTCCCAGCGCTCGCGGACGCGAGCGCCGGTCGTGCCGCTGGCCTCCTGGCGGCGCAACCCTCCCCACGCCCCGGGACCGCGGAGATCAATCTTGCGCCCGCAGAAGAACGGAAATACTGGAGACACTCGCCTGGTTTTGTACGCACAAGCTCATGCACCAAGCCCCTTCACTCGGGAGAACCACCATGAATCGAATCCTCGCCGTCGCCCTCCTCGCTGCCTTCGGCTGCGCCACCGCCAAGCCCGCTGAGGAGAAGAAGGAGACCCAGACGAAGGTCGAGCAGCCGGACGACTCGAAGCAGAAGGCGACGCAGGCGGCCGAGTTCAAGGCCAAGGGCCAGGCCGAGCTCGACAAGGCGCTCGTGGATCTGAAGAGCGTCACCGTGTTCTTCAACTTCGACGACTCGACGCTGACCAAGGACGCGCAGGACAAGCTGGCGGTCATCGGCGACATCCTGACGCGGCACCCGGAGCTCGACGTGAAGATCGAGGGCAACGCGGACGAGCGCGGGACGGCGCAGTACAACCTGGCGCTGGGTCAGCGGCGCGCGGATCAGGTGAAGGCGTACCTGGCGAAGTTCGGGGCCAAGGCGGAGCAGATCAAGGCGATCTCGTTCGGCGCCGAGAAGCCGGTGGACCCGGGGCACACCGAGGAGGCCTACGCGAAGAACCGGCGCGCCGACGTGGCCGCGGGGCCGGAGGCGAAGAAGGACGCGGGCGCGACGGAGCCGAAGAAGTAGCTCGCGACAGGACTTGTTCGTGCCGAGCCACGGCGCCGCGATCGCGGTGTGCGTGGCTCGAGTGTTTTCAGGCTGCGGTGGCGCCGGTGTGCTTGGCGCGGGCCTCGGCCAGGATGGCGCGGGCGAGCGGCGCGAGGTGCGGATTCGACGAGAGGATCTCGCCCGACATGAGCGCGTGCGGCGAGCCGTCGAAGCGCGTGACGAGGCCGCCCGCCTCCTCCACCAGGATCTGTCCGGCGGCGACGTCCCAGGGCTTGAGGCCCTGCTCGTAGAACACGTCCAGGCGGCCGGCGGCGACGTAGGCCAGATCGAGCGCGGCGCTGCCCAGGCGGCGCGTGCCGCGGGAGACCTCGGTGAAGCGCGCGAAGGACTCCAGCATCTCGCCCAGGCGCTCGCGGCCGTCGTAAGGGAAGCCAGTGCAGACGACGGCGTGCGCGAGCTGCTCGGTCTGCGAGACCTTGAGGCGCCGCTCGGGCGGCTGGCTGCCGTGGTTCCAGCTCACGCCGCCGACGTAGGCGCCGCCGCCGCGCGTGGCCCGGAAGCGCTCGCCGCGCACGGGATCCACGGTGCAGCCGCCGACGACCAGGCCCTTCAGCTCGACGGCGACGGTGCAGGCGAACAATGGAATGCCGTGCGCGTAGTTGGTGGTGCCGTCGAGCGGATCGACGACGAAGCGCGCGCGGGCCGAGCCCTCGCCGTGGGCGCCGGACTCCTCGGCCAGCACGGCGATCCCGGGCGCGCGCTCGGCGAGCAGGTTCAGGATGCGCTCCTCGGCGGCGCGGTCGGCGTCGGTGATGAGGTCGATGCGGCCCTTGAGCTGCACCTCGCGCGGGCGGTCGAACAGGTCGCGCAGGACCTTGCCCCCGGCCTCGGCCGCGGCCACGCAGACGCTGGCGAGCTCGGCGATCTGCGGATCGATCGGCGGCGGGTCGGAGGGCGGTCGCATCGAGGGGATCGTAGTGCAGTTGCCCGCGCCGCGTGAGCGAATTCGCCGCGCCCCGCGTGTGTTCGCGCGCAAACCCGTGAAAACCCTTGTGGGCGCGTGTCCGCGCAAGTCCGCACACCTCACGGGCGCGCGCTGCGTGTCCGCTACTCGGCGAGCAGCGCCTGCAGCGCCTGTGCGGCCGCGGCCTCGGCGGCCGGACCCGCGCCCAGGTTGGCGTAGCGCACGTAGCCTTCGCGATCGAGGATGATGAGGTACGGGATCCCCGCCGCGCCCAGCCGTTGCGCCTCGTCGCCGTCCGGATCGTGCAGGACGCGCAGGCCCAGCTTCTCCTGGGCCACGAACGCGGGGATGTCCTTGGCCGAGGCGTCGATGCTCACCGCGAGCCCCTGGACGCCGCGCGCGGCATTGGCGCGGACGAGCGCCTCCGTCTTCGGCAGGCCGGCGCGGCACGGCTCGCACCAGGTGGCCCAGAAGTCGAGGATCACGATCTGCCCGCGCAGGTTGCCCATCGCGAGCTCGTGGCCGTCGAGGTCGTGCAGCTTGAGGTTCAGGGGCGCGAGGCCGCGGGGCTTGAGCGCGGCCGTGGGCGCTGCGCAGGCCGACGCGAGCGTCACTCCAAGCACAACAACGAACAGCTTCACAAACAGGGAGGGATGCGCTCCCGGAGCCAGGGAACCAACCCCCTTCTCCTTGTGAACCTTCGTTGTTGTTTCAGAGCCCATGTTGTCCCTTCACGTGCGCGATTCGAGGGCGCGCAGCAGCTTGGCGTGGAAGCCGCCGAAGCCGCCGTTGGACATGCCCAGGACGAGGTCGCCGCTCTTCAATTCACTCGCCAGCGCCGCCACGATCGCGTCCGGGCTCTCCATCCAGCGCGCGCGCGTGCCCGACCTCGCGATGTCGTCCGCGAGGCGCTTGGCGTCGCCGCGCTCAGCCTCGGGGACCTTGGCGATGGCCGTGGGCTGGCTGATGAGCGCCTCGGCCGCGCCGCCGAACGCGTGCGCGTACTCCTCCTGGTGGATCTGCCGCATGGCCGTGTTGCTGCGCGGCTCGAAGACCGCCACGAGCCGCCGTCCCGGATAGCGCGAGGCGATGGCCGCGATGGTCTCGCGCACGGCCGTCGGATGGTGCGCGAAGTCGTCGATGACGAGCACGCCCTTCACCTCGCCGCGGATCTCCTGGCGCCGCTTCACGCCCGTGAACGCCGCGAGCCCGGCCGCGATCTCGTCCGGCGTGAGCCCCAGCGCGCGGCACGCGGCCCACACGCCGAGCGAGTTCTCCAAGTTGTGCCGGCCCGCGACCGGGACCGTGATGCGCTTCTCGCCCTTCCCTTCGAAGCGCACCTCGAAGCGCGCGCCATGCGGGCCCAGTTCGATGTCGTGCGCCGTCCACTGCGCCTCGCGCTCGACCGAGTACGTCTCGACCTTGCACCTGGCGAAGCCCGCGAGCTTCTTCCAGTTGTCGAAGCGCGCGCACATCGCGAGGAAGCCGTCCGCCGGAATCAGCGCGCAGAACTTCTCGAAGCTGCTCTCGTAGTGCGCGAGGTCCTTGTAGATGTCCGCGTGATCGAACTCAGCGCCGGTGACGATGGCCGTGCGCGGGCGGTAGTGCAGGAACTTCGGGCCCTTGTCGAAGTAGGCCGTGTCGTATTCGTCGCCCTCGAGCACGAAGTGCGGGCCCTGGCCGAGCCGGAAGCCTTCGCCGAAATCGAGCGGGACGCCGCCGACGAGCAGCGACGGATCGCGGCCCGCGTGCTGCAGGACGCGCGCGAGCAGGCTCGTGGTGGTGGTCTTGCCGTGCGTCCCCGCGACGACGACCGAGTGCTTGCCGAGGAGGAACAATTCTTCGAGCGCCTCGGGAAAGCTCACGTGCGGAATGCCGCGGCGGCGCAGCTCGGTGGCCTCCGGATTCTGCGCGCGGATGACGTTGCCGACGACAGCGAGGTCGGGCGGCTTGCCGGTGATCCAGAGGTTGTCCGCGCGGTACGGCGAGTGGAACGTGATGCCCCAGTCGCGCAGCTTGTCGCTCATGGGCGGGTAGACGTTCTCGTCGCTGCCGCTGACTTCGTGGCCGAGCTTCTTCAAGAGGCCCGCGAACGAGCCCATGCCGGTGCCAGCGATGCCGAGGAGGTAGATGTGCACGCGCGGAACATAGCGCAGCCTTCGGAGGGCCGCTGACGGATCTCTGGGCGGCGCCTCAAGCGTTCTGGGCCGTGCGGACACTCACTGGCGATTCGAGCGGCGTGAGCGTGCCTTGGGCGACGTCGAGCGCATGACGGCAGCCGAAGGCCACGGGCTCATTGCGGCCCGCGTGTCCGAACGGCGCACCGAACGCGAGCGGGATGTTGAGCGTGGACAGCCGCTCGGCCACGGCCTCCGCGCGTCCCTTCGAGGGCTCGCCCGCGCCCACGAGATCGCCCACGACCACCGCGCGCGCGCCGCGCAGGACGCCCGCGAGCAAGAGCTGCGTGACCAGGCGATCCAGCCGATACGGCGGCTCGTTCAGGTCCTCGAGCAGCACGATGCAGCCCGAGAACTGCGGCATGAGCGGCGTCCCGCAGAGCGCGGCCAGCATGGCCAGGTTGCCGCCGCGCAGGACGCCCTCGGCCGTGCCCGTGCGAACCAGCGTCGACTCGATCGGCGCGCGCGGCTCCCAGCGCACGGGGCCCGGATCCTTGCCTTGCACGAGCTCACGCAGGCGCTCCAGCGCGGGCACATCCTCGCCCAACTGCGTGCACATCGGCCCGTGGATCGATGGCAGGCCCGCGCGCGCCCAGAGCTCGTGCAGCACGGTTGCGTCGCTGTAGCCCAGGAGCAGCTTCTGCGCGGTGACGAGCTCGCCCAATTCGAGCGGATTGGGCGCGTGCAACAGGCGCATCAGGCCGTACCCGCCGCGCGCGAGCGTGATCATGCGCACCGCCGGATCCTGCAGGGCCGAGCGCAGTTCGGAGAGGCGCCGCTCGTCTGTCCCCGCGAGATACGGATCCTGCTCCGGATGCTTCGAATAGATGCCCTCGCCGAACGCGGGCTCGAGGCCGATGGCCTGCAAGGCCTTGGCGCCACGCTCGAATCTCTCGCGATCGAACGGGCTCGCGGGGGCGATGAGGGCCACGCGATCGCCGGCGGTCAGCGCCTGGGGCCGCAGCGTGGAGGGTGCGCCTGGGTGGTAGCCCGCGAACATGATCGGACTCTAACAGTCGCGGATCGCCAGGACCACGCGTCCGTGCGAGAAGGGAGCCGTGCCGCCCAAGGACAACGACAAGTCGCGCCGAGCCCTCGACGACGCCGCCATCGCCCGCCAGGCCGAGATGCTCGGCAACCGCGTGGCCAAGACGCACAAGAAGCTCGCGCCCGCGTTCGAGCGGCGCAACGTGGGCGCGTTCCGGCTGTACGACCGCGACATCCCCGAGATCCGCGCGGTGGTCGATTGGTACGAGGGGCATTTGGTGGTGGGCGAGTATGCCCGGCAGCTCACCGATGCGGCCCCCGAGTGGCTCCCGGCGATGGGCGCGGCGTGCGCGAAGGCGCTGAAGCTGCCGGACGACCGGGTGCACCTGCGGCGGCGGCGCACGCGTCCGCAAGAGGGGCAGCGCTACGAGCGGCTCGAGCAGCGCGGCGCCCGCATCGAAGTGCGCGAGGGCGCGCTCAAGTACCTCGTGAACCTCGACGACTTCCTCGACGTGGGCCTCTTCTGCGACCACCGCGAGACGCGCCTGCTCGTGTCGAAGGAGTGCGCGGGCAAGTCGTTCCTGAACCTCTACGCGTACACGGGCAGCTTCACCTGCGCGGCGGCCAAGGCGGGCGCGACGCGCACCACGACCGTCGACGCGAGCGGCATCTATCTCGACTGGGCGCACGACAACCTGAAGCTCAACGGCCTCGACGGGCCCATGCATGAGCGCAAGCAGGTCGAGGCGCGCGAGTTCTTGAAGCGCATCGAGGGCCGCGTGCAGTTCGACGTGGCGTTCGTGGATCCGCCGTCGTTCAGCTCGAAGGGGCCGGACGGCGGGGACTTCGAGGTGCAGCGCGATCACCGCAAGCTCATCGACGAGACGCTGGCCGTGCTGACGCCGGGCGGCGTGCTGTGGTTCTCGACGAACCACCAGCGCTTCGAGCCCGAGCTTGAGGGGCTGAACGCGACGGAGCGCACGAAGGACACGGTGCCGGTGGACTACCGGAATGAGCAGGTGCACCGGGTGTTCCGGGTCGTGAAGTAGCGGGAGAGCCGCCCTGAGCCGCATCGGGACGAATCCTTCGCGCCCGCGCCCGGCTCTGATGGCTTGGAGGTTCCACCATGTGCGTACAAGTGACCTGTCCGAAGTGCCGCAAGCCGACCTGGAGCGGGTGCGGGGCTCACGCCGAGGCCGTGCTCGCGAACGTCCCGAAGGATCAGCGCTGCAAGTGCCGTGAGGCCGCCGCGCCCAAGGTCACGTCCGGGCCGCGCAAGACCTAGCCCTCGCCGACCGCGTTCTGGAGCGCCGTGCGCACCGCGCGTTGCACGGGCTCCGGGACCTGCCCTCCGGGGAGCCTGCGGCAGAGGGAGGCCGCGTCCTGGAGCGGGCCCATCCGGTCGCGGCAGGAGGTGCACTCCTTCAAGTGGTCCTCGATCGCGCGGCAGACCGCCTGGTCGACGGAGGAGGCGCGGGCGGTGGCGAGCGCTCGCTGGAGCTCGGGGCAAGCGGTCAGGCCGGACGCGGGCTGCTCCTGGAGCAACGCCGCGAGGTTGAGCTTCAATTGCTCGCGCGCGCGGTGGAGCCGGCTCTTGAACGCCGGCAGGTCGAGGCCCACGACCGAGCAGGCGTCGTCCAGCGAGAGGTCTTCGACGTCCTTGAGCACCACGGCCTCGCGTTGGCGTTCGGGGAGCAGGGAGATCGCCGTGGCCACGAGCTGCGCCATCTCTGCCTGCATCAGCTCCTGCGAGGGATCGCGCTCCGCCGGCAGTTGCGGCGCCTGCGCGGGCACGTCGAGCGGCACGTCGTGCAGCGGCGCAGAGCGGGCCCGCCGGTGCAGGCGCGAGCAGTGTGAGCGCGCGAGCGCGTAGAGCCACGAGGAGAGCCGCGCGTCGCCGCGGAACTGGTCGATGCGCTCGAAGGCCGTCAGCAGCGTGCGCTGGAGGACCTCCTTGGCGGCGTCCTCGTTGCCGCACATGCGCAGCCCGAAGCGGTACACGGCCTCCTCGTGCGCGCGCAGGAGCGCGTCCATCGCCTGGCGGTCGCCCTCCTGGGCGCGCTTGAGCTGGTCGAGGTCGGCGGTGGTCATCGTCGGCGGGCGGCCTCCAGTTCATGCGACATGCGGCAGGGGCATGTCACGCTGAACCTCGCAGCGGATGTCCGGCCGCGCCTGGATGGCGCGCTTGACGCTGCAGCCGTCGACGGCCCGCTGCAGGGCGCTGACGTACTTGTCCGGGAACGTGCGCGGCGCCTCGACGATGAGGTCGATCCGCGCGAGGAGCTTGGTGTCCGGATCGCTGGTCGTCCGTTCGATGACGCGGATCCCCTCTGTGGGCAGGCCGCGGCTCTCGCAGAAGCGCTGCACGTAGAAGCCCGCACATGCCGCCAGCGAGGCCAGAAAGAGGCTGTAGGGCGAAGGGGCGCTGTCCTCGCCGCCCGCCTCGACCGGCTGGTCGGTGTGGACGACGTGCGCGCCGAGGTGCGCGTCGACCTTCTTGCCCGCGCCGAGAGTCACGATGATGTCGGTCGTGGTTGCCATGGTCCGTCCTCCCTTGCTCTGTGTGAGCCGGCCAGGACGGCGGAGGATTCGCGGGCTACGCGGGGTGCTCCTCCACGTACTTCAAGAACTCCCGCACCTGCTCCAGCGGCTGCGCGCCCTCCATCGCCACCGAGTCGTTCGCGATCACGAACGGCACGCCCGAGATCCCGTGCCGCGCCGCGAGCAAGAGATCGCGATCGACCTCCTCGTTCCCCTCGCCCGCGTCCAGCGCGGCGCGCACCTCTTCGACCGCGAGCGGCACGCCGTGTCGCTTCAAGAGGCCCAGCGCGACCTCGAGGTCGCCCACGTTCAGCCCCTCGAGGAACTGCCCGCGATACAGCGCCTCCGCCGCAGCGGCCGCCTGCCCGCGCTTCTGCGCGATGGCCACGATCCGGTGCGCGAGGCGCGTGTTGGTGATCTGCTGGCCCTCGAACTTGAACTCGATGCCGTCCGGCCGCGCCGCCTCTTGCAGCCGCGCGTGCATGGCCTTCACCCGCTCCGCGCCGCCGAAGCGCTTGGCGAGGTACACCTCGGCGCTCTCGGGCTCCGGGCCGCGCTGCGGTTGCAACTGGAACGCGTGGAAGGTCACGTCGACGTCGTCGCGCCCCTCGGTCGCGGCCAAGAGGCGCCGCTTGCCGATGAAGCACCACGGACAGGCGATATCCCCCCAGAAATCAATGTGGATCCGCTTGTTCATGTGGCTTTGGATGCCGCTCGGCGAGACGAGTTTCGGGCGCGATCGCGGGAGCGCTTGGAACAGCAACTGCAAGACCTTCAACGCGGAGACGCGGAGGGTTGTCCGGTCTAGGATCGAGCGGCGCCCTCTCGTACGCCCGATGCGGACCCTTGCGGTCCATCGTCTGGCCCACCCATCTGTTTTTCTCCGCGTCTCCGCGCCTCCGCGTTGAGGCTATTGCTCTTGCCTGCCTTCACCCGCCGCTAGCCCGCTGCTTGCGTAGCGCGACCAGCTCCTGACCCACTTGCTGCTGCTTGCGCCACTGCCCGTACATCGCGCCCGCCGACTCGAGCTGCGACATGGAGAGCGCGATCTCGGGCTCGATCTCCGTCGGCGATTCCCCCCGCAGCGGCGTCCCCGGGAGCGGCATGAAGGCGTGCGAGTGGATGCGCGCGCCCTGGTCCACGAGCTTGCGCGCGAGCTGCATCGAGAGGGCGCGGTCGGCGGGATCCTCGCCGGGCATGCCGAGGAGGAAGTCCACGTCAGGCCGGATGCCCTCCTCGACGCACAGGCGCACGGCGCGCTCGATGGCCTCGACGTCGTGCCCGCGGCGGGTGCGCGCCAGCATGCGCTCGGAGCCGCTCTGGCCGCCGATGACGAGCGAGTCGTTGTCGACCCAGCGCTTGAGCACGCGCAGCGCCTCCACGCTCACGTGCTCGGGCCGCACCTCGGACGGGAAGGTGCCGAAGTAGAGCTTGCGCTCGGGCCCCAAGGCCTCGCGGCAGCCCGCGAGCAGTTCGTCGATGGCGGGGAGCACGACCTCGGTGCCGGTGGCGCCGTACGAGAGCGAGGTGGGCGTGAGGAAGCGCACGTAGCGCCCGCCGCCGCGGACCATCGCGCGCACGTGCTCGTGGACGTTGGCCGCGCTGCGGTGCCGGAAGCGCGCCTTGAAGAGCGTGGGCGTCTGGCAGAACGTGCACGCGTAGACGCAGCCGCGCGTGATCTCGATGGCGTTCCACTTGCCGGCGGCGATGTTGAAGGCGGGGAAGTCGTCGAGCGGCCTGCGGTCGCCGGGGCCGCGGGTGACGAGCGCGCCGTCGTCTGCGAGGTGCGCGAGGCCGGGGATCGGGGAGTGCGCGGCGGGGCCGTGCTGCGAGAGTCGCTGCGAAGGTCTCAGACGATCTCCCAGCGCCAACGGAGGCGGCCCGCCCGGTGCGCAGGGCAACTTCCCGTCGAGGAGCGCCGCGAACGTCTCCACGATGATCGGCTCGCCCTCCCCTTGCGCCACGAGGTCGAAGCCGGCCTCCAGCGTCTGCAGCGGCTCGGCCGTCGCGTGCGCGCCGCCTGCGAGGTGCAAGAGCGAGACGTCCTGCGTGCGCGCCTTCACCCACGCCAGATCCTGCGCGCTCACGGTGAAATCCGGTGAATAGAAGCTCCACGCCAGCACGGGAAGGTCGCCGCGCGCAGCGACTTGCCTCGCCTCGTCCACCAGCGACACGCGGCCCGGACAGAAGCGCACCTCGACCTCGCGCGTGCGGGCATCGGCCGAGAGCGCGGCCGTGACCACGTTGAGCGCGGTCGCGCCCGAGCGCGCGTGATGTGCGAGGAGTACGGGCTTCATGCCGCGGACCCTACGTGGAGGCGGCCTGCGCGATCAATCGGATCACGCCGCCGCGTGCAGCTCGGGCTCCAGCTCGGCCAGGGGCTTGAGGCCCACCAACTCCGGAAACCGCCAGGCGATCAGGCCCACCACGGCCAGCGTGCCGAACCCGCCCAGCACGACAGAGCCCACGGGGCCCAAGAGGCTCGCGGTCACGCCCGATTCGAACTCGCCCAGCTCATTCGACAGGCCGATGAACACGTAGTGCACCGCGCTCACCCGGCCGCGCAGCTGGTCGGGGACCACCGATTGCTCCAGCGTGATGCGGATGACCACGGAGATGTTGTCCGCCGCGCCCGCGATGGCCAGGAGCACCAGCGAGAGCAGGAGCGACTTCGACACCGCGAACCCCAGCGTGGCCACGCCGAAGATGGCGACCACGATGAGCAGCACCACGCCGGGCCGCTTCCAGGGCGGCAAGCGGGTCGTGAGCAGCGCCATCACGAGCGCGCCCACGGCCGGCGCCGCGCGCAGAAAGCCCAGGCCTTGCGGGCCCACGTGCAGCACGTCGAGCGCGAACACGGGCAAGAGCGCCGTCACGCCGCCCAGGAGCACCGCGAAGAGATCGAGCGTGATCGCCGGCAGGAGCAGCTTGGACTTGAAGATGAACCGCAGGCCCGCGGTGAGATCGCGCAGGCTCTGCGCCCTCTTGGCCACGGCCGCGACGGGCCTCGCCAGGTCCGCGCGCAGGATCCACAGGAGCACGCCCGCGAGCACGAGGCTGCCGCCCGTGTGCACCGCATAGGCGTGCCTGGCCGAGCCCGCGGCGAGCAGCAGGCCCGAGAGCGCAGGTCCCACCACGCTCGCCAGCTCGAAGGCCGTCGAGGACCACGCGTTCGCGGCCGTGCGCGTCGCGGGATCGATGAGCCGCGGCAGGAGCGTGCCCACCGCGGGCGAGTGGAAGGCCACCGCGGTCGCGTGCAGGAAGAGGAGCGCGTAGAAGACGCCGAGGTGCGCCGACTCGCCGAAGAGGGTGAAGCCGAGCGCGCACACGAACATGCCGAGCGTCGAGAGCAGGGCCACGCGGCGGGCGTCGAAGCGGTCGACCGCGTTGCCCGCCGGGATCGCGAGCAGCACCACGGGCACGACCTGCACGAGCCCCACGAGGCCGAGCGCGAACGTCGAGTGCGTGCGCTCGTAGATGTCGAACCCCACGGCGACGAAGAAGATCTGCCGCCCCAGGACCGCCGCCACGCGCCCGCACAGCCAGGGCAGGAAGCCCCGGTTGCTGGCGAACACGCCCTTCGGCGCCGCGGCCTCGCTCACGTGTTGACCTTGCGGATGATCCGCTCGGTCAGGCCCGGCAGGAAGCGCTTGAGCGGAATGATGAGCGTCTCCTTCCCGCCCATCGTCAGCTCGCTCTGCTGCTTCTCCACCCCGCGCAGGATGCGCCGCGCGCACTCCTCGGGCGACATGCCGTTCGCCTGGCCCGCGTCCATCACGCCGTGCCGCGCGCCGTCCGCGCCGATGGCGTTCTCGCTGATGGGCGTGCGCACGTACCCGGGGCACACGATGGTCACGTGCAGGCCCTGGTCGAACACCTCCGCGCGCAGGGCGTCGAACCAGCCGCGCAGCGCGTGCTTGCTGCCCGAGTACGCGCTGCGACGCCGCGTGCCCACGTAGCCGGCCACGCTCGACACCACCACGATGTGGCCCTTCTTGCGCTCCAGCATCGACGGCAAGAGCGCCCGCGTGAGCGCCACCGGCGCGAAGAAGTTCACCTCCAGGAGCTTGCGATCGATGGCCAGCTCGGTCTCGTGCACGAACGCGCGCTGCGTGATGCCCGCGTTGTGGATGACGAGGTCGAACGGCCCGTGCTTCGCCAGGAGCTCCTTGCCCTTCGCCACCAGCTTGTCGGCGTCCGAGAGATCGACCGGCTCCACCGCGTGATCGTCCGGCCGCGCGCAGAGCTTGCGCACGCGTTCGAGCTCCGCCTCGCGCCGCGCCAGGAGCACGAGCTTCGCGCCCCGCTTGGCCAGCTCGACGGCCAGCGCCTCACCGATGCCGCTGGATGCGCCCGTGAGGAGGACCTTCGCGCCCGAGAACGTCGTCATGCCTTGCTCCAGTCGAGGATCGGCCACCCGCGCTTCTGTGCGGTCCTGCGCAGCCGCGGGTCGGGTCCGACCGTGAAGGGCCTGCCCACGCGCTCCAGCATGGGAAGGTCAGTGGTGCTGTCGGAATAGAACGCGCTCTCGGCGAGGTCCACGCCGTGCGCCTTGGCCCAGCCCTCGGCGAGCGTGACCTTGCCGGGCCCGTAGCAGAGCGGAAATTCGGGCTCGCCCGTGAACGCGCCGTCTCGGACTTCGTAGCCCTGGCAGAGCACGTCGTCGAGGCCGAACTCCTCGCGCGCCATCGCCGAGGCGTAGCGCGAGGACGACGTCAGCAGCACCAGCGGCTCCCCGCGCTGCTTGTGCTCGTCGAGGACCTTCCGCGCACCGGGCGCGATGTAGGGCCGCACCTCGGCCAGCCACCACGCTCGCGTCTGCGCGCGGATCTCGTCCTCGCGCTGCCCTTTGAGCCGCTGCAGCGCCTGCCGCAGCGCCGCGTCCATGTCGAGAAATCCCAAGTGATATCCGAGCAGCCAAGCGCCCACGCGCAAGAGGTCCAGCCGCGTGACGTTCCCCAGCCTGCGCTCGCGCCGCACCCACAGGCGCGCGGAGTTCGCGGTCAGCAGGGTGCCGTCGAGATCGAAGAACGCAGCGCCAGCCATGGGGACGGCGAAGAATAGTCAGAACCGCCCCCGACGCCAGCCTGTCTTGACTTCGATGCCGCTGGCGAATAGTAGACCGCACAAGTCCACATTCGTCCGAGGCCTGCCTGCCATGCTGAAGTTCCCCATCTACCTCGACAACAACGCCACCACGCCCGTCGACCCGCGCGTGCTGGAGGCCATGATCCCCTTCTTCACCGGCGACTTCGGCAACGCCGCCTCGCGCTCGCACGCCTACGGCTGGAAGGCCGAGGAGGCCGTCGAGTACGCGCGCACGCAGATCGCCACGCTCATCGGCGCGACCGACAAGGAGATCGTCTTCACCTCGGGCGCCACCGAGTCGAACAACCTCGCCATCAAGGGCGTGGCCGACTTCTACAAGGACAAGGGTGACCACCTCATCACCACGCGCACCGAGCACAAGTGCGTCTTGGACACGATGAAGCGCCTGGAGCGGCAGGGCTACAAGGTCACCTGGCTCGACACCGACAAGACGGGCCGCGTGACCGCGCAGCAGGTGCGGGACGCCATCACCGACAAGACCATCCTCGTGTCCGTGATGTGGGCGAACAACGAGATCGGCACGCTGCAGCCCATCGCCGAGATCGGCAAGGTCTGCCGCGAGAAGAAGGTCCTCTTCCACACCGACGCGGTGCAGGGCGTCGGCAAGCTCCCGTTCAACGTGGACGAGATGAACGTCGACCTCGTCAGCCTCACGGCGCACAAGATCTACGGCCCCAAGGGCGTCGGCGCGCTGTACGTCCGCCGCAAGCCGACCCGCGTGCGCCTCACCCCCATCATCGACGGCGGCGGCCACGAGCGCGGCATGCGCAGCGGCACGCTGAACGTCCCGGGCATCGTCGGCTTCGGCAAGGCGTGCGAATTGGCCAAGGCGGAGATGGCCGAGGAGGGCCTGCGCACGGGGCGGCTGCGCAAGCGGCTGCAGGACTACTTCTTCACGCACCTGGACCACCTCGAGCTCAACGGCCACCCGGACCAGCGGCTGCCGGGGAACCTGAACATCTCCTTCGCCTTCGTCGAGGGCGAGGCGCTGATGATGGCGATCAAGAACGTCGCCGTGTCGTCAGGCAGCGCGTGCACCTCGGCGAGCCTGGAGCCCTCCTACGTGCTGCGCGCGTGCGGCGTCACCGAGGACCTCGCGCACACGTCCATCCGCTTCGGCGTCGGCCGGTTCACCACGGAGGAGGAGATCGACTACGTGGGCAAGTACGTGACCGACCAGGTGAAGAAGCTGCGCGAGATGAGCCCGCTGTACGAGATGGCGAAGGAAGGCGTGGACCTCTCGAAGATCGAGTGGGCGGCGCACTAGAGCGCTCTGGCTCGGTGGGCATCCATTGCAGGTGGGTGCTCGCCCGATCGTTCACCGCAGAGACGCGGAAACGCAGAATTCCTGAGTAGTTGTCTTCGGCGGGTCTGCGCCTCTGCGGTGAGTCGCCGCCCTAGCAACGACTCACGGTCGTCGCAGAATTTCATCGACCTTGTTGAGCAAGGCCTCGGGCGTGAACGGCTTCACCAGGAAGTCGATCTCGGGATCCAGCTCCCCGCCGTGCACCACGCCGTGCTCGGTGTAGCCGGACACGTACAGCACGCGCACCGCCTTGTGGTGTCCCTCGATGGCCGTGGCCAACTCGCGGCCCGCGAGCACGGGCATGACTACGTCGGTGATGAGCAGATCGATGGGCTCGTTGCGCGCCTTCGCCACCTCGACGGCCTCGCCGCCGTCGCTCGCCTCCAGCACGCTGTAGCCCGCCCCGCGCAGGATGCGCAGCACCACGCCGCGCACGAGATCTTCATCGTCCACCACCAGCACCGTCGCTGAGCGGACCGCGCGCGGGAGAGCTCGCTTCACCTCCTGCTTGGGCTCGGGGAGCTCGTCGACCGCGGGCAGATAGATGCGGAACGTCGTGCCGTGGCCGGGCTCGCTGTAGACGTGGATCGACCCGCCGCTCTGCTTGACGATGCCGTGCACCGTGGCGAGGCCGAGGCCCGTCCCCTCCTGCGCGCCCTTGGTGGTGAAGAACGGCTCGAACACGTGCTGGCGCACCTGCTCGCTCATGCCCTCGCCGGTGTCGGTGACCACCAGCGTCGAATAGCGTCCCGGCTTCACGCCCGGGTGCTGCGCGGCGTACTCGTCGTCGAGGTGCGCGTCGAGGGTCTCGATGGTCAGCGCGCCGCCCTTGGGCATCGCGTCGCGCGCGTTGGCCACCAGGTTCACCAGCACCTGCCCGAGCTGTCCGCGATCTGCGCGCACCGCCTGCAGCACGGGCGCGAACGACACCTTGAGTGAGATGTCCTCGCGGATGAGCCGCCGCAGCATGGGCTCCAGGTCGCGCACGGCGTCGTTCAGATCGAGGACGCGCACCTCCAACATCTGCCGCCGCGCGAAGGCCAGGAGCTGCGCCACGAGATTCGACGCGCGCTGGCTCGCCACCTCGATCTCCTGCACCAGCTCGCGGCCCTCCTGCGTCAGCGAGTGCTCGCGCAGCATCCGCGCGTTCGAGAGCACGGGCGTCAGCAGGTTGCGGAAGTCGTGCGCGATGCCGCCCGCGAGCCGCCCCAGGCCCTCCATGCGCCGCGCGTCGAGCAGCTCGAGCTGCAGCTTGCGCTCGCGCTCCTCGGCCTCGAGCCGCCCCGTGAGATCGCGCAGCACCGACTGGACCACCTGCCGCCCGCCCGGCAGCGTCACGAGCTGCGGGTGCGTCTCCACGATGAGCGGCCGGCCGTCCGCGCGCACCAGCTCGAGCCGCATGATCTCCCCGCGCCCCTGCAGCGTCAGCTCGAAGTTGCGCGCCGAGAGCGGCTTTGACTTCTCGGGGATGGTGACCAGATCGACCACCTTCTTGCCCACCATCTCGCTCGCGGGGAACCCGGTCATCTCCGTGAGCGCGTCGTTCACCGACTCCACCCG
>JAFEBC010000116.1 GCA_018266095.1 Deltaproteobacteria bacterium | reverse complement strand
GACGGCTTTGTGGGCCGCAATGGCGCGTTCGAGAAGGCCGTGCGCGCCATCGAGCGCCTCGACGACGCCGGGCTCACCGTGCTGGTGAAGAGCAATGTCGTGCGCTGCAACGCCGAGGAGATCCACGCGCTCAAGGCGCTGTTCGCCGCGAGGCCGCGCATCCACTTCATGGCCGACGTGCTCCTGCACGGACGCGACGACGGCGCCTCCACGCTGAGCGAGCGCGCGACGCCCGAGCAGATCGTGGGCTACTTCGCGCAGGAGATGAACGCGGCGCCGCAGGCCGAGATCGACGCGCTGGCGCGGCAGCTCGACGCGGTGCCCGAGCACAGCTCGTACGAGACCTTGCGGCCGTGCGGCGCGGGGCGGACCTTTGCGTCGATCCAGCCCAACGGTGACGTGCTCTCGTGCACCCACCTCGTATCCAAGCCGCTGGGCAACCTGCGCACGGAACGCTTCTCGGCGCTGTGGCTCTCGTCGCCGGAGACGCGGGCGCTGCGGGCGCTCACGGTGGCGCGCTTCGAGGAGTGCAAGGGCTGCGAGTTCCGCCACGTGTGCGCGAAGTGTCCGGCGCTGTCGCTGCACGAGTCGGGCAGGCTCGAGGGGCACTCGCGGCAGGTGTGCGATCGCACCAAGGCCTTCTGGGGCGCGGTCAAGACGCGCTTGGGCCGCGCGCCGCTGCCGGTGCTGGAGGCGCCGCCGGTGGTGTCGCGGCATGCGCTGCGCGTGATCCCCGCGGAGCGAGCATGAGCGGGATGCCCTCGAGCGAGACGGCCTCGAGCGGGATGGCCTCGAGCGAGACGGCCTTGAGCTGGACGGCCTCGAGCGACTCGGGCCTTGGCGAGGGGGCGCCGGAGCTGCTGCTCGACTTGCTCGCGCGCGGCCAGCACGTGACGCTGCGGGCGCGCGGTGCGTCGATGTTGCCCCTCGTGCACGACGGCGATGTGCTGACGCTGGCCTCGCTCCTGCGGCCGCGGCGCGAAGGCGAGTCCGTTCGACCCCTGCGTGTCGGCGAGCTCGTCCTGGCCGTGCGCGGCGAGGACCTGCGCGTCCACCGCGTGATCGCGCTCGAGGCCGGCCGGGCGCGGCTGCGCGGCGACGCGCTGCACGAGGACGACGGCGTGTTCGATCTCGCGCATCTGCACGGGCGCGTGGTGGCCGTGCGCCGCGGCGATCGACCCCTCTCTCGTTGGCGCTGGGCGGGCCGCCTGCCGCTCGTGCTCGTCTGGGCCTTCCGTCTCTTGCGCCGCGCGCGTGCGCTCTTGCGGCGCCGCGCGATTTCGGGTCACCTGCGGGCATGACCCGCTGGCTGTGGCGCCTCGCCTGGCTCCTGGTTCCAGGAGCGTACGCCGTCCATCACTTCGCGCCCGACCAGGCCGTGCTGGCCTTCGTGCTCGCCTGCCTGTCCTTGGTGCCGCTCGCGCGCGAGATGGGCGACGCCACCGAGGATCTGGCCGAGCGCCTGGGGCCCGCGGCGGGCTCGCTCCTGAACTCGACCTTCGGCAACGCGGCTGAGCTCATCCTCGGCATCGCGGCGCTGCGCGCGGGCCGCATCGATCTGGTGAAGGGCTCGATCACCGGCTCCATCCTGGGAAACCTGCTGCTCGTCGCGGGCGCCAGCATCACCGTCGGCGGGCTCAAGTTCGATCGCCTGCACTTCTCGCGCGTGGGCGCGGGCGCGAGCATCTCCACGCTCTTCCTCGCCGTGGTCGCGCTGGCCACGCCGGCCATGCTGGGCAAGTTCGGCACGCACCCGCAGCACGTGATCGCGCTGAGCGAGAGCATCTCGGTGGTGCTGCTGTTCATGTACGCGCTGTCGCTCATCTTCTCCTTGCGCACGCAGGCGCAGATCGAGAAGGCGCCCGCGCGCGAGCCGCTCGCCGCCACGCCCGCCGAGGCTGCCGCTGCGCAGGCCCAGAAGGAGTCCGAGACGCCGCACGGCCCGATGTGGAGGCCGATCGTGTGGCTGTTGGCCTCGGCCTCCGCGACCGCTGTCTCGTCGGAGGTCCTGGTCGCCGCGCTCGAGGGCACGCTGCAGCGCGTGCACCTGCCCGAGATCTTCGTGGGCGTGGTCATCGTGGCCATCATCGGCAACGCCGCCGAGCACTCCACGGCGCTCCTCTTCGGGCGCCGCGGCGAGATGGACGTGGCGCTCGGCATCGCCTGGGAGTCGAGCAAGCAGATCGCGCTCTTCGTGGCGCCGGTGCTGGTCTTCGTGGGCGCGGGCCTGGGCCAGCCGATGGACCTCGCGTTCTCGAGCTTCGAGGTGGTGGCGGTGGCGCTGGCCGTGATCGCCACTGCCCTCATCGCCTCCGATGGCGAGACGCACTGGCTCGAGGGCGCGTTCCTGCTCGCGGTATACGTCGTGCTCGCGATCGGCTTCTACTTCGCGCCGTAGCTGAGCTGTAGCTGAGCCGTAGCCGAGAGGACGTTCCCGTTGGCCGATCTGGCGCTCATCCTGGTGATGGCCATCTGGGGGAGCTCCTTCTCCGTGCTCCGCTTCTTCCTCTCGGGCGATGGCGCGGGCGCGGTGTCCCCGCTGGCCATGAGCGGGGCGCGCATGACGATCTCGTCCGTGATCCTGCTCGTCGTCCTGCTGGCGACGCAGAGCGGCCGCGCGTCCTTGCGCTCACTCTTCGGCCCCGGCTCGTTCGCGCCCCAGTCGCTCCTGCGCGACGGGCTCGCGGCGGGGGCGCTGCTCGCGTTCGGCTTCGTGCTGCAGATCGAGGGACTCGCGCGCACCACCGCGTCGCGCTCCGGGTTCCTCACCGGGCTGCTCGTCGTCTTCACGCCCGTGCTCGAGTTCGCGTTCTTCCGCAAGCGGCCCGCGGCGCTCACCACGCTGGGCCTCGCGCTCGCCTTCGTGGGCATGGCCATGCTCTCGGGCCCCATCGGCGCGGGCGGCGCGAACACGCTCTTCGGCGACCTGCTCACGGTGGGCTGCGCCGTCGTCTTCGCAGGGCACATCATCGTGCTCGGTCGCGCGACCGCGCGTCATCCGGTGTTGCCGCTCTTGTGGCTGCAGCTCGCGTCGGTGTCGGTGGTGTCCACGCTCGTCGGGCCGTTCGTGGAGGAGCAGCACCTGCCGCGCGATCCGCGCCTGTGGGCCGCGATCGTGTACCTGGCGCTCTTCGCCACGCTCCTCGCCTTCGGTGTGCAGACCTGGGCGCAGCGCCGCGTGACGCCCGTGCGGCTCGCCATCCTCTCCTCGCTCGAGCCCGCCTTCGCAGCCGCCTGGGCCGCGGTGTTGCTCGGTGAACGCCTGTCGTCTCGTGAGCTCATCGGCGGCGCGCTCATCCTCCTCGGCGTGATCATCGGCGAGTTGGGCGGCCTCTTCGTCAAACGGAGCGTGACGGGGCCGGATGGCGCGGGGTAGACCCTCTCGCGCGATGTCCGATTCGCCCTTCGACGATCTGCTGACGCCCGAGCGCACGCCGCAGGGCCTCAAGCTGCGCCAGAGCCCGCTCTGCCTGGAGCCGCGCGGGCGCTCGCCCCTGGGGTTCCTCGCGCATGCCCGCGGTGCGCGCGCGTCGCTGCCGGAGCGCATCGTGGCCACGGCGCCCACGCTTGCCTTGCTCGAGGCCGCGCAGCCGCGGTCGCTGTTGCGCTCGGCGCCGCTGCCGGCCACGTTCGGCAAGTCGTTCCAGCTCGCGGGCCTGAAGCTCACGCTCTTGCCGGCGGGGCACATCTTGGGCAGCGCGCAGCTCAAGTGCGAGAAGGACGGCGAGCACCTCATCTACACGGGCGATCTCGGCGGCGTCGGCGATCGCGCGAGCACGTTCGCGGAGAAGCGCGAGACGACGATCTGCGACACGCTCATCCTGCGCGCGACCTACGGCCAGCCGCGCTTCGTGTTCCCGCCGCGCGCAGAGGTGCTGGCGAGGCTCGTGGAGTTCGTCGAGGACACGCTCGCGCAGGGGCTGACCCCGGTGGTGCTCGCGGCCCGGCTCGGCGGCGCGCAGGAGGCGATCCGTCAGCTCTCGGCCGCGGGCCATCCGCTGCTCGTGCACCCGGCCGTGCACAAGGCGTGCGAGGTGTTCGCGAGGCTGGGACACACGCCGGGGCCGATCGGCGTGCTCGAGAAGGCGCTGCCTGCGCGCGGGCAGGTCGTCCTCTGGCCGTACGGCACGCGGCGAGACAAGCGGGCGCCCGTGTTCCCGCACCGCACCGTGCTGCTCACGGGCCGCGCCATCGAAGGGGACTTCGCGCAGAACGAGGGCGTCGATCTGGCGCTGCCGCTGTCGGACCACGCGGGCTTCGACCAGCTCGTCGAGGCCGCCACGGCCTCGCAGGCCACGCGCGTCTTCACCGTGCACGGCCACGACG
>JAFEBC010000115.1 GCA_018266095.1 Deltaproteobacteria bacterium | reverse complement strand
TGGAGATCATCGGGCAGATCGGCGGCGGCGAGAACAACGTCGACGGGGACAAGGTCGTCAAGCAGCTCAAGAAGGCCGAGAAGGACGACGACATCAAGGCCGTGGTGCTGCGCGTGGACTCGCCTGGCGGGGCCGTGGCGCCGTCGCAGGAGATGTACAAGGCGGTGAAGCGCCTGAAGGCCAAGGGCAAGCCGGTGGTGGTCTCGATGGGCAACCTGGCGGCGTCGGGCGGGTACTATGTGTCGGCGCCGGCGTCGTGGATCGTGGCGAACGCGGGCACGCTCACAGGCTCGATCGGCGTCATCTTCCAGCACTTCGGGCTGCACGGGATCCTCGAGACGGTGAAGGTCGAAGAGACCACCATCAAGAGCGGCAAGTACAAGGACACGGGCTCGCCGTACCGGCCGTTCTCGGACACGGACCGCGAGGTCATGCAGGGCCTGTCTGACGACATCTACGGCCAGTTCGTGAAGGACGTGGCCGAGGGGCGCGGGCTCAAGGAAGAGGACGTGCGGCAGATCGCCGAGGGCCGCATCTACACCGGCAAGCGCGCGGCGGAGCTCAAGCTCGTGGACGAGATCGGCACGTACGACGACGCGATCGCCAAGGCGTGGGATCTGGCCAAGCAGACGGGCGAGCCCAAGGTGCAGCTCCCGGGCAAGGAGCGCGACTTCAGCCTGCGCGAGCTGATGCGCGGCGCGTTCCAGGGCGCGGCGCAGGGTGCGTCCGAGGGCGTGCGGAGCGCGGTGGCGCCGTCGGCGGGGATGCAGTTCCTGGCGCCTGAGCTCGTGCGGTAGCGCGTCATGGAGCAGCTCTGGGCGCCGTGGCGGATGGAGCTGGTCGGGAAGGGCGAGATGCCCCCCGGCTGCATCTTCTGTGAGCTGCCGAACGCGAAGGACGACGGGCGCGGGCGCGCGGTGATCGATCGGGAGAACCTGATCCTCGGCCGCACGCAGAACACGTTCGCGATCCTGAACAAGTTTCCCTACAACAACGGGCACCTCATGGTGGTCCCGCGCAAGCACACGGCCGAGCTGGACGCGCTGTCGAGCGACGAGCTGCTCGAGCTGTCCGAGATGCTGCGCGTGGCGCTGCGGCTGGTGAAGCGCTCGTACGCGCCGCACGGGGCGAACCTGGGCATGAACCTGGGCCGTCCGGCGGGCGCAGGCGTGGCCGATCACCTGCACTGGCACGCGGTGCCGCGCTGGAACGGCGACACGAACTTCATGCCCGTGCTCGGCGACACCAAGGTGATGATCGAGCACTTGTACGCGAGCTGGGAGCGGCTGCGTCCGCTCTTCGACGCGGAGTACCAGTACCGCGGCGCGCGCGTCGCCGAGTGGTAGAGGACCCCTGACATGATGAAGCTTCGGATCGCTGCGTTGGTGGATTCTGCGTTGGATGCGTGTGTGGCTGCGGGGCTCCTGCCCGCGGGCGAGCGTCCGCGCGTGCAGCTCGATGCGCCCAAGCAGGCCGCGCACGGTGACTTCGCGTGCAACTCGGCCCTCGTGCTGCAGAAGCAGCACGCGGCGGCGACGGGCGCGCAGAAGCCGAACCCGCGCGCGCTGGCGCAGGCGATCGTGGAGCGGCTGAAGGATCCGGAAGGGCTCCTGTCGAAGGTCGAGATCGCCGGCCCGGGCTTCCTGAACCTGACGCTGACGCCGGCCGCCTGGCACAACGAGCTCAAGTCCATCGAGGCCGAGGGCGCGAAGTTCGGCCGCTCGAACGCGGGCGGCGGCAAGAAGACGATGGTGGAGTTCGTCTCCGCGAATCCCACGGGCCCCATGCACGTCGGCCATGGACGCGGCGCTGTCATCGGGGACACGGTGGCGAGCCTGCTCGACTGGGCCGGCTACGCGGTGACGCGCGAGTTCTACGTGAACGACGCGGGCGGGCAGGTGTTCCGGCTCGGTCACGCGGTGCTGGCGCGGGCGACGGAGATCGCGCAGAGCGAGGGCATCGAAGGCTGCGCGGGTGCGCCTCTCGTGCCGCTCGACCCTGAGGACTACCAGGGCGAGTACGTGAAGGACGTGTCGCGCGCGTGGCTCTTGTCGATGCCTGCGAATGCGCGTCTGGCCGCGCTGACCACGCCGTTCGAGCAGCAGAAGGAGCCGCTGCGGAAGTTCTCCACGGATTGGGTCATCACGAACCTGATCAAGGAAGACCTGAAGCTCTTCAACATCCGCTTCGACGTGTGGTTCAGCGAGAAGACGCTGCACGACAAGGACGCGATCACGGCGGCTGTCGAGGAGCTCAAGAAGAAGGGCGTGCTCGCGCACGAGGTGCTGGAGAAGCCGGCCGACCAGAAGAAGGCCGACAAGACGGCGAAGGCGACGGCGGCGCACGAGGCGAAGAGCGCGGACGCGAAGGGCGAGGCGAAGGTCGCCGAGGCGAAGCCTGACGCGAAGGCGGCGGAGGCCAAGGCTGCCGAGCCGACCGGTCACGGCGACGACGAGCCCGTGCCCGAGGGCAAGCCGCTCCTCGTGATGAAGACCACGCGCTTCGGCGACGATCGCGACCGGCCCATCTACAAGACCTCGGGCGAGCCCACGTACTTCGCGGCCGACGTCGCGTACCACTGGGACAAGCTCTCGCGCGGCTACTCGCGCATGGTGAACGTCTGGGGCGCCGACCACGGCGGCTACGTGTCGCGCATGAAGGCGGCCGTGAAGTCGATGGGCGGCGAGCTCGAGGTGATCCTGTTCCAGCTCGTGAACCTGCTCAAGGACGGCCAGCCGTTCAAGATGAGCAAGCGGGCCGCGAACTTCGTCACGCTGCGCGAATTGCTCGAGGAGGCCGGCGCGGACGCGACGCGGTTCTTCTTCCTCCTGCGGCGCGGCGACATGGCGCTCGACTTCGACGTGGCGCTGGCGAAGAAGAACTCGAGCGACAACCCGGTGTTCTACGTGCAGTACGGGCACGCGCGCTGCTGCGCCATCTTGCGCAAGGCGCAGGAGGAGAAGGGCCTGACGCCGAAGTGGGACGCGGCCGCGATGCAGGCGCTCACGCTGCCCGAGGAGCTGGAGATCGCGCGTCGGCTCCTGGCGTTCCCCGAGTTGGTCGCTTCGGCGGCAGAGGCGCTGGAGCCGCACCGCGTGGTCTTCTATCTGCAGGAGACCATCGCGCAGTTCCACGGCTACTACACGAAGTACAAGAAGACCGAGCGCGTGATCACGGACGACGCGGCCAAGACGCAGGCGCGTCTGTACCTCGTGTGGGCCGTGGCGCAGGTGCTCAAGAACGGGCTCGCGCTCCTGGGCGTGTCGGCCCCAGAGCGCATGCAGTCGGACGCGCCTGAGGCCGAAGGCGAGACGGCCGAGGCCTGAGCGAGTCAGGGCGGCGCTCTGCCCGGCGCGCGGAAATCGCGAGCGAAGCGGTCGCGAAATCAGCGGTGTCGGATTGGATGCCACCTCTCTCCTCTGGTAAACGACGCTCACACGCATGCGCGACGCCGACCGGATGCAGGAGAAGATCGAGATCGCCCTGGAGCAGCGGCAGGTGGCGCTCTTGGCGCTGGCGGCGCTGGTGCTGCTCGGCGTGGTGTTCGCGGCGGGCGTGCAGGTGGGCCGGCAGATCTCGAGCGCGCAGGCGAGCGCTCCGCAGGCCGCGCACCCGGATGATCTCGTCGCCATCGACGACTCGCACGCCGAGGGCACGCAGGGCGCCGCGGCCAAGGTGGAGGCCCGTCAGCCGCCCACGCGCGCGCAGCTCGAGGCCGAGCAGAAGGCCAAGGACGCCGAGGCCAAAGCAGCGGAGGCCAAAGCAGCGGAGACCAAGGCTGCGGAGGCCGCCATCGTTCCGCTGGCGCCGGCCGCAGGGAAGGTGCCCGAGGCCGGGAAGGTCGACCCCGGGAAGGTCGAGCCCGGGAAGGTCGAGCCCGGGAAGGCCGACGCTGACGACGACTCGAACTCGGACGACGACGCCGAGGCCCCCAAGCCGCAGAAGGTCGCCATCGTGAAGCAGGCCCCCGACGCGCACGCGACC
>JAFEBC010000114.1 GCA_018266095.1 Deltaproteobacteria bacterium | reverse complement strand
TTGATGAAGATGGGCCGCTTCGAGGACTCGATCGCCAACTACAAGAAGGCGCTCGCCATCGATCCGCACTTCGTGTCCGCGTACATCGGCATCGGGCACGACCAGATCCTGCTCGGCAAGGGCGACGACGCGCGCGCCACGCTGGGCGAGCTCTTCTCCAAGTCGGCCCGCACGGATGGCGAGAGGCGCGCGGCGCTCTTCTGGCGCGCGGTGAGCTATCTGCACGAGGGCCGCTACGCGGAGGCTTTAGGCGAGGCGAAGAAGGAAGAGGACATCGCCAAGGCGAGCAAGGACCTGCTCTCGCAGTCGCAGGACCAGACGTTCATGGGCAACATCGCGCTGCGCGCGGGCAACGCAGACGAGGCGCTCGCGCACTTCGCGCGGTCGGCCAGGCTCTCGGCCAAGGCCAACGTGCCCGCGGAGGTCAAGGAGGCGGCGACGCGCAACGCGCTCTTCAACACCGGCCGCGCGGCGCTGCTGAAGGGCGACCTGAAGACGGCGGAGGCGCAGGCCACGGACTACGCGGCGCGCGTGCGCAAGAACAACGTGCGCTTCGAGGTGTGGGCCTCGCACGAACTGCTCGGCATGATCGCGCTGGCCAAGAAGAACTACGGCGGCGCCCTCGGTGAGTTGGCGCAGGCGAACCCGCGCGACCCGCGCGTGACGTACCTGACGGCGGTGGCGCTCGAGGGCAAGGGCGACACGCCGGCCGCGCTCGACCTCGCGAAGAAGGCCGCCGAGTACAACGAGATCACGAACCCGAACTTCGCCTACATCCGCACGGACGCGCAGAAGCTCGCGGCGAAGCTGCACGGCTAGCGGGAGCACCAGCCGCACGACTTGGGGCGGGGTGGGACGGAGCACTCTGCGCAGGGCGCGAGGACAGGACGCGCGCCCTGCGCGGAGGCTCCCAGTGGTGCCGCCTACTTGACCACGGTCTGGAGCGGCACGTGGATCGGCTGGCCCACCGAGTTCTGCGCAGGCAGCTTCGCGTTCAGTGCCGCGTCGTACTTCTTGTACTGAGCCACGCTGTTGGGCGCCATCGCCGGAGTGACCGTGTTGGCGAGGGTGAGCTTGAACTCGATGAAGCCCACGCGATTCGGCTTGAGCAAGCTGGTGGCCGTCTTCTCGATCTCGGCGACGGTCATGGTGTCGAAGGCGTCGGTGGGCGAGGTCACGACATTCATGCCCAGTTGCAGCTGCGAAGGATGCAGGCCCGCGCCCTTGTCACTCTGCTTGCGCAGCGCGAACTCGACCAGCGCCTTGTGCCGCGCGGGAAGTCCGGCGCGCAACGCCTTGCGCTCAGCCTCAACCACCGCCGCCGGCCGCTTGATCGGGTCGCCATTGCCGTCCTTCTTCACCTTGCCGCCCTCGGTTTCGAACAACTGGGGTTGGCCCAGGTAGGCCATCGGCCGCGCGATGATGTTGGGCGCCTCCAGCGTGAGCTGCAGCGGCAGGATGTCGAGGAACCACATGTTTCCCGACCCGTCACCGCGGAAGAAGTCGGTCGCGTAGGTGAGCAGCTTGTCCTTCTTGGCGAGCGCCTTGGCCAGCGTCACGACGAGCGTCTTCATGTTGGGGCGGTGCGCTGCGTTCTTCGGACCGGGCAGGTTCAGGCGCTCGATCTCGATGTCGAGGCCGAGCCCGTCGTAAGGCATCCCTTCACTGTCGAGCTTGTCGAGGATCGCCTTCGCGTAGGCCTGCACGTCGGCCTCCGAAGCGGTCCCAAACCACTTGGCAAACAGCCCACCGGGCGAGGTGTCGCTCGAGTGGTACTCGACCAAGGAGAAGCCGAGGATGAGCTGCACGCCAGCCGCATGCAGGCGCGCGTAGACATCCTTGTAGTACTGGGCGCCGAGCTTGGTCGTGAGCTTGACGTCGGGGACGCCCGGCTTCTTCGAGTCCTCCGTGTAGGAGAGCGTGGTCACGAAGCGGACGTCGTCCACGCCCTGCAATGCGTCGATCGCCGCGCCGCGATTGGAGAGCGGGCTCAGGGCATCGTCGAACGCCCAGATCGAGTTGCGCAGACGCCCAGTGATGGGCACGTCCACTGGCGTGTTGACCTTGAGCGCTGGTGTCTGCGGCAGGTCGACCGTCCACACGATCGGCCCTGCGTGCGGACCGGTCCTGCGTACGGCCTTGGGGGTGGCCGTCGGCTGCACGTTCATCTTCACGAGGCCCGTCGCGTCCGGCTTGATCACCAGGTCGGGTGCGCCCGGAATCGCGAACACGCACTCCGTGTCTGCCCACGCGCGCGTCTCCTCGCTCGCCAGCGCCGAGACCGACTTGTCGACGAGCTGGACGATGTACTCGGCGTTCTCCACCGCCAGCACGACCTGCGTGATGACCGTCTTGGGATCGCCCTTGGGCCCGCCTGCAAAGGAGGCCGTCGCGCCAACACCGCCCGCGGCGCCGGCACCCACGCTCACGTCCGCCTCTCCTTCGCCTGCCTGGAACCCTTCCTTCTGCGCGAAGACTTTGTAGTGCCCTTCGATCAGCTCGTCGAAGCGCACCGTGCCCTGCGCGTCGGTCTTGCCATCCGCCGACACCGGACCTGTCACGTGCACGCTCGCGCCCTCGAGCAGCGCGTCGTCTGGCCCGCGCACAGCCACGCTCAGGGCCCCCATCGCGTGCTCGAGGTCGATCGTCTCCCCCGCCGCGTTCTTCCACTGCGGATACTCCGGACACGCGCCCGGACACGGCGTCTGCGGCGGCGGCGTCACCGGGCCGTCGAACAGATAAATCTCGACGCGCCGGTTCTCCGCATTCGCGGTCTTCGGCAGCGTGTCCACCTCGGGATGAGTCTCGCCGCAGCCGTGCGTCAGCACCGTCGTCCCCGCGGGCAGGCTCGTCTCCGGCAGCGCCATGTACGCCGTCACCAGCGCCTTGCGTGTCTCGGCGCCCGCCTTGCCATCGACGGCGAGGCTCGTGCCCTTGTTCGCGTTGCTCCACGTCTGGAACTTCTTGAGCGCGCCCTCTGTCTTCGGCCCCCCCGCGCCGTCGACGAGCCCCGTGTAGAACGGCCCGTCCGCGTCGGTGAGCGTCGCCAGCATGTACTGGTCCTCGCGCGTGCCCCAGCCCAGGCCCGAGGGCCGGTCGGCGCCGTACAGCTTGGTCCAGCCGTCGACCTGGTCCTGCAGGAACGCCGCGATGCTCTCCGCGCGCTCGACCGAGAGGAGCAGGTTGTGCTGCGGATTTCCCGCGCGATCCGCGTGCCCGCTGACGAGGACCTGCAAGCCCGGATGCTGCGCGTAGAGCCGCGCCAGCTCGCGCAGATGCGGCACGGCCGTGGGCAGGAGGAACGACTTGTCCGTCTCGAAGTGCAGGCCCGTGAGCCGCGCGCGCAGGACGCGCTGGGGCAGGCGCACCGTCGCGGGTGTGCCCGGTTGCAGCGGAACGCCACCCTTCTGGTACGGAAGCGATCCGTCCGCAGGCGCAAGGCCCGCCTTCGCCGGCGCGTTCGCGTCCACGTCCGGGAAGACGAGCTTCGCCGCCTCGTGCACCGGCGACGCCACCGAGAGCGCGCCGTCCGCGTCCGTCTTGCCCGAGGTCTTCGTGCCATCGCCGAAGGTGATCTCGAAGAACACCTCCTTCGCCGGCGCGCCCGCCACATCGAGCACGTGCGCCGCGATCTCCCGCCCCGGATGCGGCGTCGGCGGCTCACCCGTCGCGCCTTCATCGCCTTCGTCGACCGCGCCCGTGTGTTGGCCCTCGTCGCCGCCTTCGTCGCCGGTGCCTTGCTCGCCGGGTGGTCCCGTCGGATCGCCCGGCTCCACAGGCCCCGTCGCGCCGGTCGCGCCCTCATCGCCGTCGTCCCACGGCTCATCCGGCGCCCCAGGCACTCCGCCCACGAGCAGGTGCACCGGATGCCCCGCGCGCAGCGTCACGCCTGCCTCGAGCTCCTCGCGCGAGACGTGCTTGGTCTGCAGCTTGTCCTTGTGCGCGCTCACTTCGTGGGGCCCCCAGGGATCGCGAACCTACCACTTCACAAAGTCGTCGCTGTGACCCGGCTCACGCTCCACCCGCGACCGACGTAGGATGTGCGCATGTCCATTCCCAACCAGGTGGTCATCTTCGGCGCCAGCGGCGACCTCACCGCGCGCAAGCTCATCCCCGCCCTCGCCAGCCTCGCGCAGAAGAAGAAGCCCGAGGCCGGCTTCTCCGTCATCGGCT
>JAFEBC010000113.1 GCA_018266095.1 Deltaproteobacteria bacterium | reverse complement strand
TCGAAGGAGCGCAGCCACCGCGGGCCACGACCCGAGGGCCGCCGTGCCCTGCGTTCTTTCCTTCCTGTGAAGCCTTTGCTGTTGCCGTTTCTGTACGTCCCTCACGCCGAAAGCCGGTCTGGCGACGGTTCCTGGCACAAATTGCCTCACCTGCGACACGAAAGTCATCGGCGCGGGTGGGCTCATGTAGGCAAATCTCGTCTTCCGGTCGCAGGTTTGACCGGCTTGTTCACCTCGGCTACAACAATGAAGTCGCTGGAGGTTCGGGAATATCCGAGCCCGAAGGCCGTCTGGTTGAAAGGAAAGTGAACGACGCTCGGCACCGTTGGACCTTGCTTTGCATCGAAGTCAGCAAGAACGATGTGTCAAAGGGAGGTGTGGCGTGCTCGACGCGTTCATCATCGAAGAGATCCGCCGGCGGGAGCAGCAGCGCGACAATGATCGCCCCCGGGTGGAACTTCCGATCCCTGAGCCGCACCCGCACCGCCAGAACGAGCGGAACGACGAGGATGAGGCGCCCAACCGCGGCGTGATCATCATCGACTACTCGGTTCCGGCCGCGACGCTGACGGGGATCACGTTCTAAAAGCCCGTTCAGCGGCGCCTGATCCACCTTGGTCTTTGGGCCCGAAGCGAAAACGGGTGCTCCGCTGACACGCGGTGGCACCCGTTGACATTTCTGGTCTGGGCTCGCGAGCCTAGACCTTCGAAATCTCCGCCCACTTCTCCTTGATCTCAGCCGGGCTCCACGGGCCGCCCTCGCGGGTCACGCCTTCGGACTCGAGCATCTTGTAGAGGAACACCTTGCCGCCCTGGACGCCGACGATCTGGCCCGTGATGTCGGCCGAGAGGTCAGACGCGAGGAACGCGGCCACGGGCGCGATGTACTGCGGCCCGAGGTTCTCGTTGTTGAACCCCTTCATCATCGAGAGGTCGCTGGTCATGCGCGTCAGCGCCACGGGGGCGATGGCGTTCACGGTCACGCCCATGCGCGCGAACTCCATCGAGCAGACGCGCGTGAACGAGTAGATGCCGCCCTTGGCCGCGCCGTAGTTGCCCTGGCCGAAGTTGCCGACGAGGCCCGACATGGACGTGGTGTTGACGATGCGGCCGCCCTTGCCCTGCGCCTTCATCACGCGCGCCACGGCCTGCGTCACGAGGAACGTGCCCTTGAGGTGCACGTCGACGACGAGGTCCCACTCCTGCTCGGAGAGGTTGAGCACGGTCTTGTCGCGCAGGATGCCGGCGTTGTTCACCAGCGCGTCGATCTTTCCGTACTTGTTCAGGGCGGTCCAGACGATGCCGTCGGCGCCCTCGCGCGTGGCCACGTTGTCGTAGTTGGCCACCGCGTCGCCGCCCGCGGCCTTGATGTCGGCCACCGTCTTGTCCGCGGCCTCGCCGCCCTTGCCGCCGCCGTTGCGGTCCGAGCCGAGATCGTTGACCACGACCTTCGCGCCCTCCTTGGCGAACAGGAGCGCGTGTTCGCGGCCGATGCCGGCGCCCGCGCCGGTGATGATTGCGACCTTGCCTTCGAGAAGACCGGACATGTGTTTGCCTCCGAGTTGGGGCGGCCCGTGTAGCAGGAGTTTTGCCCCCAGTCCATGACGGCCTGCGAGGGGTCAAAGAGGCGCGGCGCACGCACACGCGATGGCACGGGGTCGAGTTCGTTCAGGGTGTGTCGAATGTCACGGATGCAGGTCGCAGCTCCCCAAGTTTCACTCGGATTTCGGTGATCGATTTTTCTGCTCGCGCGTCTTACCGTTCGAAAGGCTTCGAGTGTCTCTTCGTACGGACGCTTTGAAGAACAGGGGTGCCGTGATGCGGCGCACACTTCTCATCCTGACGGCCTTGAGCCTCGCGAGCACGGCCTGCGAGAGCGGCACCTGGACGCTGCAGGGGCAGGTCGCGGTGGTGCCCGATGAGGACGCCGTGCCGCGAGGCGTCGCGCAGGCCACGGTCGCGCTGCAGTGCGGCAAGCATCGGACCACGGTGAAGACGGATCGCGCGGGTGCGTTCTCGCTGGGCGGGCACGGCAAGGGCCCGAGGATGGACTGCGTCGTTGAGATCACCGCGCCGCGACACGAGCCGTGGCGCGCGGAGCTGGGCGATGTGTGCGCGGATGATGACGACGACGACCACTGCGAGACGGCGACGGTGCTGGCGACGCTGCGCAAGAAGCCCGAGGCGTCAGCGCAGCGGTAGCCGGTCTTACTTCCGAAAACTCCCCACATCGATCGCGTAGCGCCGGATCCACCGGTGCACCTGCATGCGCGAGAGGTCGAGCGCCTGCGCCACCGCGGTCACGTTGCCGTTGTGCGTGTTCAACAGCGCGAGCAGGCGCGCCTTGCGCTCGTCGCCGTCGAGCTCGGGGAGCGGCTCGGCGCCGAGGGCCTTCTGCACGTCCTCGGGCAGGCTGGTGAGCGCGATCTCCTCGCCTGGCGTGAGCGCGACCGCGGACGAGAGGCACTTCTCCAGCTCGCGCACGTTGAGCGGCCATTTGTGGCGGAAGAGAGCGCGCGCGGCGTCGGCCTCGAAGCGCAGCGTGCGGCCCGGTGCGATGCGCGTGAGCAGCGTCTCGATGAGGAACGCGAGGTCTTCCTTGCGCTCGCGCAGCGGCGGCAGGCGCACGGTGAAGCCGGAGAGGCGCGCGAGCAGGTCGGCGCGGAAGAGGCCCTTGGCGACCATCTCGGGCAGGTCGCGGTGCGTGGCGGCGACGATGCGCACGTCGACCTTCACGGGCTTCGTCGCGCCGAGCGGCGTGACCTCTGATTCCTGCAGGACACGCAGGAGCGCTCCCTGCGCTTCCGGCGAGAGGTCGCCGATCTCGTCGAGGAGCAGCGTGCCCTGGTCGGCGCTGCGCACGAGGCCCAGGCGATCCTCGGTCGCGCCCGAGAACGCGCCCTTGCGGTAGCCGAAGAGCTCGGACTCGACGAGCGCCTTGGGGAGCGCGGCGCAGTTCACGGCGGTGAAGGTTCCGCTGCGGCCCGAGAGCTGGTGGATGGCGGACGAGAGGACCTCTTTGCCCGTGCCCGTCTCGCCGTGGAGGATGACCGGCACGTTCGAGGTGGCGATCGCGGGCAGCCGCTCGAATTGCGCCGCGAGCATCGGGTTCAGCGTCACGAGGCCCGGCAGCGGCGCCTTCACCTCGGCGCGCTCGAGCGAGGCCTGCGCGGTCCACGGCAGCTCTGCGCGATAGAGATACAGCGCGTGGCCGACCTCGATGAGGTCGAGATCCTTCAGGTCGCGGCGGTCCTGCGCCTCGCCGTTGACCCAGGTGCCGTTCTTGGAGTCGACGTCCTCGAGACGGAAGCTGCTGCCCTGACGCGCGAGGCGCGCGTGCACCGTCGACGTCCAGCGATCCGGGAGCTGCAGCCGCAGACAGCTCCCGCCCGGGCGCGCCTGCACCTCCGACTGGCGATCGCCGCGGCCCAGCTCGACCTCGTGCAGGCCCTGCAGGCGATGACGCGCCGCGACCGGCTTCGAAAGCTCCCACTCGAACACGCGGAACAGGTAGGCGCACGGCGGCCGCGTGTTGGTGCGCTCGGGTCGTACCTCCTCCTCGGTGACGTCACCGGATGGAACGCTCATGCTGTCATCTTACCTCCATCCTTGACCCAAAGTGCCTCGCAAGGCAGCTTGTGGCTCCGGCGGTGGGAGACACGAGCGCAAACCTGATCGGCGTCGAGCTG
>JAFEBC010000112.1 GCA_018266095.1 Deltaproteobacteria bacterium | reverse complement strand
TCCCGTGAGCGAAATCAGACGGTTCGCAGGTGCTCGACGTCGCCCGCGACCACCCGCACGCGCTGACCCTCACCCACAAGCACCGACAGCGCCCCATCCGGCTCCAGGTCGACCGCCTCGCCCTCGAGCGCATGGTTCCCCTCGACGCGCACGCGCCGGCCCAAGGTCGACGAGAGCTCCTTCCAGCGCTCGCGGACCGGCTCGAAGCCCTGCAGCTCGTGCACCTCGAGCCAGTCTTCGAGCGCGCCCAGCACGCGCGCACAGGCGAGCGACCGGGCCACCGGCTCGCCGCGCTCCATCGAGAGCGAGGTGGCGAGCGGCCTGAGCTCCTCGGGCAGATCCTCGGGCGCCAGGTTCACGTTGAGCCCGATCCCGAGCACGACATGGCTGACCTCGTCCCCGGCCATGCGCAGCTCCGCCAGGAGACCCGCGAGCTTCTTGCCCTCGCACTCGATGTCGTTGGGCCACTTCACCTTCGCGTGCTCGGCGCCGAGCTCACGGGCCGCCTCGCACACCGCCACGGCCGCCACGATCGACAGCTCGCTCGCGCGCGCGGGAGGCAGCTTGGGCCGCAGCACCACCGACATCGCCAGGTTCTTCCCCGGCGGCGACACCCACGCGCGCCCGCGCCGCCCGCGGCCCTTCGTCTGGGGTTCGGCGGTGACCACCGTGCCATGCGCGGCGCCCGCGTCTGCCAGCCGGTGCGCCTCGTCGTTGGTGGAGTCGAGCTCGTCGTGCACCTTGAGCCAGCGGCCCAGGTCCACGGTGGCCAGCAGCGGATCGACCTGCTGCTGCCCGAGCGAATCGGGGAACCCCTCGAGCCGATACCCGCGGCCCGGCGAGGCGTGAATGGGGAACCCCACCAGCCGAAGGGAGTCGATGCGCGCCAGCACCTGCGCGCGCGACAAGTCGAGCTTGCCGCACAGATACTGGCCCGAGACCCAGTCGCCGTCGGCCTCGACCAAGAGGCCCAGGATCAGCGCCTCGAGCTGCAACGCCGCCTTCTGCGCAGCCGCCTTCGCCTTGGGCCCGGAATCGGCGTCCGTCGCGGGCCCCGGGTTCACGGCTTCCTCTGCAGATCGCTCTGCTCGATGAGCAGGCTCAGATCCACGCTGCCCGCCGAATGCGTCAGCGCGCCCGCCGACACGTAGTCGACGCCCGTGGCCGCGATGCGCGGCAGCCGCTCCAGCGAGACATTGCCCGAGGCCTCGGTGAGCACGCGCCCGCCCACCTTGCGCACCGCCTCGCGCAGGGTGGCGTCGTCCATGTTGTCGAGGAGCAGCATGTCCGCGCCCGCCTCGATGGCCACGTCGATCTGCTCGAGCCGCGACACCTCGCACTCGACCTTCAGCAGCGGATGCACATGCGCCTTCGCGCGCCGGATCGCCAACGCGATCGAGCCCGCCGCCTCGATGTGGTTGTCCTTGATCAGGACGCCATCAAAGAGCGCGCCGCGGTGGTTGTGCCCTCCACCCGCGCGCACCGCCGCCTTCTCCAGCCCGCGCATCCCCGGCGTGGTCTTGCGCGTGTCGATGAGCCTCGTCTTCGAGCCCGCCAGCGCCTGCGACCACAGCCGCGTCTTGGTGGCCACGCCGCTCAGCCGCTGCAACAGATTGAGCGCCGTGCGTTCACCCGAGAGCAGCGCGCGCAGCTCCGCGCGGATGCGCAGCACGCCCGCGCCCGAATCCAGCGCATCGCCTTCGCCGGCCAGGGCCTCGATCTCGCAGCGCGGGTCGAGCGCCCGGAACACCCGCGCCGCCGCCGAGACGCCCGAGAGCACGAGCGTCTCCTTGGCGTACACGAACCCCACGCCCCGCGCGCCCAAGGGCAGGATCGCCTCGGCCGTCTGATCGCCCGGCCCGACGTCCTCCTCGAGCGCGAGCGCGATCAGCCGCCCGACGGCATCGTCCGCACGTCCGAAGTCGATCGCGCCCGGAGCCATTGCACTACTTCTTCTTGGCCGGCTTCTTGGCTGCCTTCGCCGGCTTCTTCGCCTTGGCAGCCTTCTTCGCAGGCTTGGCCGCCTTCTTCGCGGCGCCCTTCTTGGCCGCCATCTTCTTCGCCGGCTTGGCGGCCTTCTTGGCGGGCTTGGCAGCCTTCTTGGCCGCCTTCTTGGCGGGCTTCGCAGCCTTCTTGGCAGGCTTCGCCTTGGCCTGGATCGCCTTGGAGGCCTTGCCCGCGGCCTTCTTCGCCGCCGACGTGCCCTTGGCGACCGCCTTCTTCACGGCCTTCTGGGCCTTCTCGGCGCCATCGGACGCGGCCTGCTTGGCCGCCGCCATCGCCTCACCCGCGACCTCAGCCGCCTTCTCGGCCGCGATCTTCGCGCCCGTCTCGGCCGCGTGCACGACGGTCGAGGCGAGCTCGGCCACCTTGTGCCCGACCTCCTCGGCCGCGTGCTTCACCTGCTCCACCGCCGGCGCCATGGGCGCAGCAGGCGCCGCCGCCGGCTGCGTCCCCGAGTGTCCGTTCATCCCGTCCGCCTTGTTCTCACCGTTCATTCCGGTCTCCCAGCTCGAGACGCGCTCACGATGGCGCGTCAGTTTCTCGATGCGTCCCCGAAGCTCCTCTGCCCGGGCACGGTCCTTCTCCACCACTTCGCGCGGCGCCCGCGCGACAAATCCCTCGTTGCCGAGCCGCTTCTCCAGCCCCTCACGCTCGGCGGCCAGACGCTGAAGCTCCTTCTCGACGCGCTTGCCCTCCTCCGCGAAGTCGATGAGCCCCGCGAGCGGCAGGTGCACCTCCACCTCCGGCTCCACGTGCACGGCGGCCTGCTTGGGCCCCTTGCCCGCGCCCGCGAGCGTCACCGTGGTGGCGTTCGCCAGCCGCTGGAACGCGCGCTCGTGCCGCTCGAAGAGCTTCTGCACCTCGGCGTTCTTGGGCACGAGCACGATGGGCACGGCCTGGTTCGGCGGCAGGTTCACCTCGCCGCGCACCGAGCGGGCGCCGTCGATCGCGCGCGCCACCAAATCCATCTCCGACTCGGCCGCCGTGTCGAGCAGCGCCTCGTCGTGCTTCCCGCGGCCCGGGAACTCCGTGACCATGATCGACACCGGCGCGCCCGCCTTCTTGGGCAGCCGCTGCCAGATCTCCTCGGTCACGAAAGGCATGAACGGGTGCAGGAGCCGCAATCCGCCCTCGAGCGCGCGCAGGAGCGAGGACACGGCGCCTGCTTTGAGCCGCTTCTCCTCGGCCGTCAGCGCGCGCGGCGAGCCGTCTTCATTCTTGCCCGCCTGCAGCGCAGGCTTCGAGAGCTCGATGGCCCAGTCGCACAGCTCGTTCCAGAGGAAGCGATACACGCCCAGCGCCGCGTCGCTGAACCGGTACTCATTGAGCGCCGTGTTCGTGGCCTCCGCGCACCGCTGCAGCCGCGAGAGGATCCAGCGATCGTACACAGTGGCCGGCGCCGCCGGAGCGTTCGCGTCGTGGCCCTCCGCGTACATGAGCACGTAGCGCGCCGCGTTCCACACCTTGTTGGCGAACGCCTTGTTCGCCTGGATGCGATCCACCGCGAGCTTGATGTCGCGCCCCTGCGCCGCGAGCGACGCCAGCGTGAACCTGAGCGCGTCCGCGCCGTACTTGGAGGTGATGTCGAGCGGGTCGATCACGTTCCCCCGCGTCTTCGACATCTTCTCGCCCTTCTCGTCGCGCACCATCGCGTGCAAGAAGACCGTCTTGAACGGCACCTCGCCCAGGAAGTGCAGGCCCATCATGGCCATGCGCGCGACCCAGAAGAAGAGGATGTCGAAGCCCGTCTCCATCACGCTGTTCGGATAGAACGTGGCGAGCTGCGGCGTCTTCTCCGGCCAGCCGAACGTCGAGAACGGCCACAGGCCCGAGGAAAACCACGTGTCCAGCACGTCGGGATCCTGCGCGAGCCCCAACGAGCCGCACGTTCCGCACGCCGCCGGCGTCGAGCGCGCGACGGTGATGTGATCGTTCACGCACGTCCACGCCGGGATCTGGTGTCCCCACCAGAGCTGCCGCGAGATGCACCAGTCGTGGATGTTGCGCATCCAGCGGTAGAACTCGGCCTTCCAGTTCTCCGGCTGGAACTCGATCTTGCCCGCGTCCACCGCCGCGATCACCTTGTCGGCGAGCGGCCGCGTCTTCACGAACCACTGCTTGGAGAGCAGCGGCTCCACGATGGAATCGCAGCGCTGGCACTT
>JAFEBC010000111.1 GCA_018266095.1 Deltaproteobacteria bacterium | reverse complement strand
AGGCCGCGAAGCTGAACCTCCCCGCGCCCGTCTCCTCGAGGAGGCCGGGGTCGCGCTGCAGGCGCGTGGTGTCGTCGTAGAGCTGCCGCGCGGTCTGCTTCTCGAACACCTCGCCGACGATCTTCTCCTCGCCGTTCCAGTAGGCGTAGCCCATCACCGAGGCGTTCACGTGCGTCTGCAGCGTGTAGCTGCCCTCCACGTCGACGGGCATGGTGCTGTGCCAGGTCTGCGCGAGGGTGGTGGTGGCGAACTGGTGATCGATGTCCACGCTGATCCGGTCCGCCTCGAGCGTGAGGGCGCCGCCGGGCAGGCCGCCGCGGGCGCGGGCCACCATCATGGGCGCGTCGAGCGCGGGCTGCTCGTCCTCGGGCGCGAGCTGCGCGTGGGCCGCGGCGGCGAGGAGCGCCAGGAGGAGCGCGAGGAGATCGATAGAACGCGCTCTCCGCATCCGCGTGCGGGTGTGCTTGCGTGGGGAAGGGGAGTGGACCTGTTGCCTCGGAGCCTGCGTGCGCTTGCGTGCCATGTGGTGCCTCCACGGGAGAGCAGTGCATCGGGCGTGCCGTGCGCGCGGGAGGAGCAAGGACGCATTGCCGTGAGACGAAGGGCTACGAACAGTAGAGAACGGCTATGAAAGGAAGAGCCGAGAGGCGCGATTGCTCGGCCCGGGTTGCTCGCCCGATCATTCACCGCAGAGGCGCCGAAGCGCGGAAGAGCAGGTTGTTGTGGTGTGGTTCTTCGGCGCTTCCGCGTCTCTGCGGTGAATCGTCGCCCTGGCTTCGAGCTTCCGATGTGCTTGCTCGGATCGCACCGGATGTCCGCGGCGCTCCGTCGGGCGATACTGGCGTCATGGAGTCGGTCCGTACGCTCTATCGCCCGGCGAAGCCGCTGGATCTCGATCGCACGCTGTGGCCGCTCACGCGCGGGCCGTGGGATCCGGTGGCGCGGCGCGATCGCACCGGCACCTGGTGGCGCGCCTCGCGGACGCCGGAGGGGCCCTCGACGACGCGGTTTCGCCGGGTGGCGGGAGGAGTCGCGCTGGAGGCCTTCGGTCCGGGCGCCGAGTGGGCCGTCGCGCACGCGCCCGAGCTGCTCGGCGCGGATGACGACGCCGAGGACTTCCGCCCCGAGGGCAAGCTGGGCCTGCTCGCGCGCCGGTTCGCGGGCCTGCGGATCACGCGGACGCGCGCGGTGTACGAGGCGCTGGTGCGCGCGATCTCGGAGCAGCTCGTCACCGGCAAGGAGGCCGCGCTCTCACACCAGAAGCTGGCGAAGCGGTATGGCGAGCGCGCGCCAGGGCCGGTGGAGATGTACCTGCCGCCGGCGCCCGAGGTGCTCGCGGGCCTGCCGTACTACGACCTGCGGCCGCTGGGGATCGAGATGAAGCGCGCCACGGCGCTGCGCAACGTGGCCAGGCGCGCGGCGAAGCTGGAGCAGACCGTGGAGCTCTCGCGCGAGGCTGCCTACGCGCGCCTCGAGGCCGTGCGCGGCGTGGGCCCGTGGACCTCGGCTGAGGCTTCCGTCGTGGCGCTCGGTGACGCCGACGCTGTGTCCGTCGGTGACTATGGCTTGAAGCACCTCGTGACCTACGCCTTCACCGGCGAGCCCCGCGGCACCGACGAGCTCATGCTCGAGCTGCTCGAGCCGTACCGTCCGCACCGCGCCCGCGTCATCCGCTTGCTCTGGGCCTCCGACATTCGCGCGCCGCGCTTCGGGCCGCGCATGCCGCTGCGCGACACGCGCTGATGCTAACGTCCGCGCATGGCCAATCGACCGACCAAGGCTCCCGCGCACCTGTTCCACGGGCACCCGCTGGGCAAGCTCGCCGCCCGCCACGACGCGCGCACGCTGATGCTCGCGCACTACACGACGCCCAAGCTGGCGCCGCCGCCCGAGAGCGTCGACTGGTCGAAGAAGGCCAAGGCCTGGCCCGGCTACTGGAACGACACGCTCGCCGACTGCACCGTGGCCGCCGCCGCGCACCAGATCGAGGCGTGGACCTCGCAGTCCGGCAAGGCGGTCACGCTCGACGACAAGCCCGTGCTCAAGGCCTACGAGGACGTGTCGGGCTGGAACCCCAAGACCGGCAAGAACGCGGACGCGGGCGCGGTGGTGCTAGACGTGCTCAAGTATTGGCGGCGCACCGGCATCGGCGGCCACAAGATCGTCGGCTTCACCGCCATCGAGCCCGGCAACCACGCCCACGTGAAGCAGTCGGTGGCGCTCTTCGGCGGCTGCTACCTCGGCCTCTTGCTGCCCGCGTCAGCCAAGGGCCAGAAGATGTGGACGCTCACACCCGGCGGCAAGCACGGCCCCGGCGCGCCCGGCTCGTGGGGCGGACACGCCGTGAACGTCGTCGGCTACGATCGCGAGGCGCTCACCGTGGTCTCCTGGGGCGCGCTCCTGCGCATGACGTGGACATTCTGGGACGCCTACTGCGACGAGGCCTACGCGCTCGTGAGCCGCGACTTCATCGGCAAGGGCACGAAGGCGCCGTCCGGCCTGGATCTGAAGCAGATGATCAACGATCTCGGCGGGCTCTGAAACCGGAAAGCAACAGCCTCAACGCGGAGGCGCGGAGACGCGGAGGTTTGACTGCTGTGCCCGGCAGATCGAGGTTCCAGGCTGCAGGGTCCGGTCGGAGCACGCCTGACATCGAGCATCGATCGCAGAGGGTGTTGGGAACCCTCCGCGTCTCCGCGCCTCCGCGTTGATGTGTTTTGCGTTCGGCGCTACTTCAGCCCTGCGTGCGCGAGGATCCGCGGCAGGTAGTACGCGACCACCTGATCGTGCGCGAGCCCGCTGCGCTTGAAGAACAGCGGCGCCTCGAACGACCCGTCCGCGAGCGTGGCCGTGGTGCGATCGTCCAGCATCGACGCCGCCGGGAGCCGCGCCGCGTTGGCCCACGACTTCGCGCGCGTGGCCATCGCCTGCGCGTTGGCCAGCGTGCCGCCCGTGCCCGTGTACACCGTGGCGAAGCGGATGTTGCCCAGGCCGCCCTTGACCCACGCGTCGTACTCGGCAGTGTTGCCGTAGAGCGAGTCGAGCAGGATCACCTCGGACACGTGCGAGGTCAGGCCGCCGCGATCGAGCGCCATGGCCACCGCGATGTAGCCGCCCGAGTGCGAGGTGAGCACGATCTTGCCGAGGTCGGCCTCGGTGTACGTGCGGCCCGCGAGCGCGCCGATCTTGGGCAGCAGCTCGAGGATCATCGCGCGGAAGAGGCCCGCGTTGACGAGCCGGCCGGCCGACGAGGTGTTCTGGTCGTACGCGCGCTCGATGGCGATGAAGACCGTGTTCGCGCCGCTGGCGTCCACCGAGCCGATGAGGTTGTGCGCGTAGCGCGCAGGCTGGCCCGCGGTGCAGGCGGTGTTCGTCGACTCGACGTCGTTCTCGATGCAGTTGGCCCAGCCGTGGAAGTGCACCACGAGGTTGAGCGGGCCGGTGCTCTTGAAGCCCTTGGCCAGGTACACGAGCGCGGTCGGCTTGCCGTCGGAGAAGGGCGCGTTCTGCAAGGTGTAGAGGTTGCGCGCCGGGTGCAGCGCGTCGCCCGCGGAGTCGACGTAGTCCTGGTCGTCGGTCTCCGCGCCGCCACACGCGATCGTGGAGAGGGCCAACGCCGGCATCAACACGGACACGAGAACGGGCAGGGCGCGTCGCAGCATGGGGAAACCATGACTGATGCGGCACGATTTCGGCATCGGTCAGGTGGCGCCGCGCACCCGCTGGATGACGTAGACGACGAGGCCCGCCAGCAGCACGTAGCCGGAGAGGATGAGGTCGCCGCGCTGCGTGCCCTGGAGGAACACGAGGCAACCTGCCGTGGCGGCGAGGGGAATCACGGGCCCGAGCGGCAGGCGGAAGCTGCGCGGCACGTCTGGCGCCTTCTTGCGCAGGCGGATGACGGCGAGGCAGGTGGGCACGTACTGGACGAACACGGCGACCACCGAGATGTCGGCGAGGCGGTCGAAGTCGAGCGCGAAGGCGAAGCCGATGGTGAGCACCGAGAGCAGCACGATGGCGTTCACGGGCGCGCCGGTGCGCGGGTGCAATTTCGCCAGCGAGCGCGGCAAGACGCCGTCCTCGCCGAGCGACGCGAAGTAACGCGGACCCACGAGCGCGCTGCCGGTGCAGAAGCCGAAGCTCGAGAGCGCGGCGCAGAGCGCGAGCACTTGTCCCGCGCGCGGTCCGCCGAAGGCAGTGGCGGCCTCGGCGAGCGGCTTGTCCGCGTGCGCGAGATCCGGGTGCGTGCCGATGAGCACGATCTGCACGATGGCGTAGAGCGCGGTGGTCCCGAGGAGCGTGCCCACGAGCGCGAGCGGCACGGCGCGCTGGGGATTCTGCGTCTCGCCCGCGGGCACCGGGACGTACTCGAAGCCGGTGCACGCGAAGAGTCCGGCCAGCGCAGCCAGGCGCAGCGCGTCCGCGGTGTGCGCGCCCGTCGGCGGCGGCGTGGCGAGCGCGCCCCAGTGAACGAAGAAGAGCCCGACTGCCGCGAAGAGGAGCAGCGGCACGAGCTTCAAGAACGAGAAGAAGTTGCTCGCGTTCGCCCCCGGCCTCGCCCCCGCGATGTTGAGCCCCGCGAGGCCAGCGATGACGCTCGTGGCCAACGCGCCCTGCGCCACCGGCCCGTCGAGCACCGGAAAGATGTACGCGAGGTTCCGTCCCAGCCCGCGCGCGACGGCAGCGTACCCGATGAGCGTCGAGGCGGCGGCCATCCATCCCACGAGGAACCCGGACGGTTCTCCGAAGGCGTCATGCGCATATGCATAGGGTCCGCCGCTGCGCGTGGTCATCGACGCGACCTCGGCGAAGCAGAGCGCGACCAAGAGGCACAGCCCGCCCGCGACGAACCACGCGGCCCACGAGAGCCCGCCCGCCTCGGCGAAGACGCGCACGGGCAGGAGGAAGATGCCGCTGCCGATGAGGCCGTTGATGCCGATGCCCACGCAGTCGAGCAGCGTCAGCGAGCGCGCGGGCCGCGTGGAGGTGGTCGTGGTGGTGGTCAGAGCGCGAGAGCGTAGCGCAGTTCGCGGGTCGCGATCGGCGCGCTTGACCTCCTGTACACATGTTCACTAGGTTCGCGGCACTCATGCCCTCCGAGCGCGACCAAGCCCTGTCGATCCCTGCGCCGTCACCGCTCGAGCCGGCCACGCCCGTCGCGCCCGTGCCCGCCGCCGTCCCGCGCACGCGCTCGTACACGCTCAAGGCCACCGGGCCCGCCAAGGGCCTCGTCGACTACGACTCCGGCCTGAACGACGAGCAGCGCGCGGTGGCGCTCTGTCAGGAGGGCCCCACGCTCGTCATCGCGGGCGCAGGCAGCGGCAAGACGCGCGCGCTGACCTACCGCGT
>JAFEBC010000110.1 GCA_018266095.1 Deltaproteobacteria bacterium | reverse complement strand
CCTTCTTCCTCTTCGGCCCGCGCGGCAGCGGAAAGAGCACTTGGATCCGACAGCGCTTCGCCGGCGCGCACCGCTTCGACCTCCTCGACGAAGCGCTCTACCAGGAGCTCTTGGTGCGGCCGGCTGGGTTCGCCGATCGCCTTCGGCGCCTCAAGAGCAGGAGCTGGGTCTGCGTCGACGAGGTCCAGCGCCTTCCTGCGCTCCTGAACGAGGTCCACCGAGCCATCGAAGACCAGGGGTTGCGCTTCGTCCTGTCGGGGTCGAGCGCCCGCAAGCTGCGTCGCGCGGGAGTCAATCTGCTCGGCGGACGGGCGCTGCGGCGGACGATGCATCCGTTCGTTCCCGACGAGCTCGAGGGCCGGTTCTCGCTGGAATCGGCTCTGCGGGATGGACTCCTTCCGGTGGTGTTGACCTCGACGCAACCTGCCGAGACCTTGCGATCCTATGTGCGGAGCTATTTGAAAGAGGAGATCCAAGCGGAAGCCCTGGTCAAGAACCTCGGAGGCTTTGCCCGCTTTCTGCCCGTCGCTGCGCTCATGCATGGGCAGGTGGTGAACGTGTCGTCGATCGCGCGAGACGCGGGCGTGGCGCGCACGACCGTGAATGACTATCTGGAGATCCTCGAGGACACGCTGCTGGCGTTCCGGTTGCCGGCGTTCGAAACCCGGCTTCGCGTGCGGGAGCGCAAACACCCGAAGCTGTACTGGGTCGATTCAGGACTGGTTCGCGCGGCCAAGGACCAGCTTGGTCCTGTGGCGATCGAGGAGCGCGGTCCGCTGTTCGAGGGCCTCGTCGCGCATTGTCTGCGGGCCTGGAACGAGACGCACGAACTCTATGACGAGCTGAGCTACTGGAGCGCCACAGAGAGCGCGAGCGCCGAGGTCGACTTCCTCTTGCGGCGCGGGCGCAGCTTCGTCGCCATCGAGGCCAAGTCTGGCGTGCGCTTTCGTGCCGAAGACCTGCGTGGTCTCGAGGCGATCGCCCCGCTGCAAGGGTTGAAGCGGAGGTTGCTCATCTATGCGAAGGGCCCCGCGCTGACCACGGCGTCAGGCATCGAGGTGATGGACTTCGAGGCCTTCAATGCCCTGCTCGCGAAGAGGCGCCTGTAAACACTTCGGTCAGGCTGCAAACATCGCCGTCACTTTTCGACGACATCTGACGCCGTTCCTCCAATCACCTCCCGCACAAACCGCTCCGGCTCCTCCAGCTCCGGGCTGTGCCCCGCGCCCGCGAACGTCACCAGCGTCCCCGGCGACAGCTCCAGCACCCCGCCCGGCGCGCTCTTCCGATGCGAGCGGTCAAGCGCTCCCCACACGGCCGTCGTCGGGATCGCCTTCGTCAGCTTCTGCGGCACGGGCCCGCGCGAAAGGCCCTGCATCAGCGAGGCGAGACAGAACGCGCCCCCGCGGGCGATCACGTCGTCGCTCGTGGCGCCGAGCTTGTCCGCGCGCTCTCGGTTACCGAATGCGTAGTCGAACCACCCGTGCGCGATCTTCGCCTTGTTCATCGCCACCATCGCCTGGCCGACGAGGGGCGTGCGCAGGAGGCCCTTCGCGTCCATGCGGTCGCACCAGGCCATCATGTCCGTCCACGACGGCGTCTGCGACAGGACGAGGCGCGCCACCAACCCGGGTGCGCGCGCGGCCACGTCCACGCCGGTGAAGCCCCAGGCGCAGGGGAAGACCAGCGTCGCCTCGCGCACCTGGCGGGCGTTCAGGATGCGAATGACGACCTCGACGAACTCGGCGCGCGTGAAGCGGAAGCCGCGCCGGGCCTGCGAGCCGCCGAAGCCTGGCAGGTCGATCACCAGCGCGCGGCGATCCGGCGGGAGCGCCTCGAGCAGCGCGTCGTAGTGCTCGATGACTGCGGGCCCATCGGCCGCGAAGACGATGGGCCGCGAGGCGCCCTGCCGCACGTCGCGCACGCGGACTTCGGCGGTGCCGCAGTCGACGAAGGCCATTCCTTCCCGGGGAGCGCTCTCCCGAACTCGCGCGCGTTGGCGGAGCAGCGTCACTCCGTCGAGCCATGTCCCGTCCAGGGTCCGGAGCGAGGGCACTTCAGAACCGCGCTTTCCAAATGATTGTCGATTCGTCAATGTCAGGCCGCTGGGCGAACTCCTTCGCCAGCGCGCCCAGCAAGTCCGCCAGCGCGCCCTCCGCCGTCGTCCCGAATCCGGCCAGGTAGTCCACCGCACCGCTCGCGTCGCCGAGCCCGATCTCCGGGTGCGCCACGAACTTGTGCGTCCCCTGCTCCAGCACCTTTACGCGAAACGCCGGCACGTCCTTGTGCTTGGGCTGCACCTCGTACCGCCCCGCCTCACGGGCGATCTCCGCGAACCCCGGCACCGTCGGCAGCGACCCGCTCATCAGTAGCCTCCCGTCGAGCCGAACGACACGATGAGCCTGCGCGAGTCCGAGGCCCTTGCGGCCAGCTTACCGATTGGGAAGACACGATGTCGACCCTGAAACTGGCGTCATTTCGCAGGCCCAGGGCTGCACGCGTCGCGTCGTCGCACCCGCACCGCAGGGGAGTGCTCGTGGCTGCGCTCCCGCTCACCTCCGTCGCCGCCCGCGCCGGCCCTACTTCTTGCTCTCTTGCATGTCGACGGTGATCTTCGCCGTTTCGAATTTACTGATTTTACCATCAGTCACATATTGCGCCGCCGCGACCACCAGCGCGCAGAAGACGGCCGTCGTCACCGAGGCGCGGATGACAGGCCCGACCACGGTGCGAATGCGCGGGAGCCGGTGTGCGCCGACGATCGCGCTCGACACGAACCAGAACTCGGTGACGCCGAGCGGGGCGTCGGCAGGCGTGACCCGTCGATGCAAGGTGAGCGAGGCCACGAGGCCGCCCGCGGCCAGGAGCGCGTGCGTGAGCGCGTCCAGGCCTTCTCCCAGGAACACCGCGCCCAGCGTGCCGCGAAAATCGAGCGTGGAGCCGCGCTTCTTGAGCAGCGTGTGCACCTGCCAGGCGAAGATCGAGACCACCAGGAGCGGGAGCTGACCCGCCAGCGTCTCGCGGATCCACTGCAGGGTCGATTGCGGGTCGGCGGCGGGCGCGGGGAAGAAGTGGTCGGTGAGCGCAGTGATCGCGAGCTGCAGGCCGATGCCGGTCGCGAAGAACGACAGCGGATTCATCAGCTCGCCGGTGCCGCCGGCCCACGCGCGCGTGGAGAGGATGGGGTGACGCAGGAGGCGCCAGGCGGTGCGCAGATACGAGCGGATCTCGCCGAACGCTTCGCCGAGGAAGTCGGGGGTGGTTGACGACTCCAGCGACTCACTGCCCATGGTCGCGCGCGCTCCTTTGACCGTCGTCTGTAGACGATATCACTGGCCGCTGGCGATCTGTCGCGAGCCCTTTCGCTGACCAAGGTTCTGCGCTTCGGCGTCCCTGCGTTGAGTGATCGGGCGGGCGCCCCTTCACGGCGATCGCGCCCGCCCGGCGTCGTTACTTGATCGACCCCACGTCGACAACGAATCGATAACGCACGTCGCTCTTGAGCATGCGCTCGTACGCCTCGTTGAGCTGCTGCGCGGGGATGACCTCGATGTCGCTCACGATCCCGTGCTTGCCGCAGTAGTCGAGCATCTCCTGCGTCTCGACCGTGCCGCCGATGGACGAGCCCGCGAGGCGCTTGTTGCCGCCGATGAGCGAGAACGCCTGCACCGGCGGGCCCGCGGGAGGGGCGCCGACGAGCACCAGCGCGCCGTGCGGACGCAGGAGCGACATGTACGCGTTGAAGTCGTGCGTGGCCGAGACGGTGTCGAGGATGAAGTCGAACGAGCCCGCGAGCCTGGTGAACATCTCCGGCTCGGTGGAGACCGCGAAGTGCTGCGCGCCCAGGCGCTTGGCGTCGTCGGCCTTCTTCTTCGAGGTGGAGATGAGCGTCACGTCGGCGCCGAGCGAGACCGCGAGCTTGACGCCCATGTGGCCCAGGCCGCCCAGGCCCACCACCGCGACCTTGTCGCCCTTCTTCACGTTCCACTCGCGCAGCGGCGACCACGTGGTGATGCCCGCGCACAAGAGCGGCGCGGCGCCCGCGGGGTCGAGCGACTCCGGCACGCTCAGCACGAACTTCTGGTTCACGATCACCTGCGTCGAGTAGCCGCCCTGCGTCGGCGTCTTCCGGTCCATCTCGGTGCCGTTGTAGGTGAACGCCGGGTGCTTCACGCAGAACTGCTCCTGGCCCTTCTGGCACCACTCGCACTCGCCGCACGACGACACCATGCAGCCGACGCCCACGAGCGCGCCGACCTTGTGCTGCTTGACCGCGCTGCCCACCGCGCTCACGCGGCCGACGATCTCGTGGCCGGGGACCATCGGATAGACCGAGTTGCCCCACTCGTTGCGCGCCTGGTGCAGGTCGCTGTGGCAGACGCCGCAGAAGAGGATGTCGATGGTGACGTCGTCGGCGCGGGGCGCGCGGCGCTCGATGGTGAGCGGGCCGACTTTCGAGGTGGCTGAGGTGACGCCGAAGGCTTTGGTGGTGGTCAAGAGTGACTCCAGGGTGGCTTTTTGCGCTCAAACTGCTTGAATGTGTCGCCGCTGCAACATCGAGCCGAGGGGCAGCGCCCGCACGCACGACAGATCCCGCAGGGCCGAAAACGATTCACCGGGAGGCGACATGGTCACGTTCGCTACGCCCTTGGTCGCAGTCCTGCTCGCCGCTGGCGGCGTCCCGCAGTGGGCGGATCCGGGCCAGCCCGGCTTCTACGTGGTCGCGCACATGTGCAACAACGCCGCGTCCGTCGACTGGGCCATCTCGCAGGGCGCGAACGGCATCGAGAACGACATCCGCTTCGACGCCAAGACCGGCCAGCCCACCGAGTTCCGCCACGGCGGCACCTGCGACTGCGTGTGCAATCCGGTCCCCTCGAGCATGAACGTCTGCAAGGTGCTCAACGGCGACTGCGAGGCGCGCGAGGCCGCGTACGCGCATTTGCAAAGACTTGGTAAGCTGCCGTGGCTGTCGTTGATGATCTTGGACAGCAAGATCCCCGACACGGGCGCGTTCAATGCCGCCGAGGCCGGCAAGGCCATCGTGAAGCTCTGCGACATCCACCTGTTCGGATTTCAATTCAAGGGCAAGGTCATCATCAGCAACGGCAAGCGCACCGCGAATGGCGTGGCGTACATCAAGGCCGTCGCGGCCGCCGTCGCCAAGTCGCCGAACAAGGACCACTACTACGTGGGCTTCGATCAGGACTCCGACCTGGCCGCGACGGGCGCGCTGGCGTCGCAGTGGAGCAAGCACGTGATCGCGGGCGCGGGCATCTCCGCGTGCGCCCCGGGCGCGTACACGAAGGAGAT
>JAFEBC010000010.1 GCA_018266095.1 Deltaproteobacteria bacterium | reverse complement strand
CGCGTGCCGGTCGAGGAGCCCACGCCGTCGCGCCAGTGGGGCAGCCTGATGCTCACGGTGCAGGGCGAGAAGTGCCTGGCGCCCGCGCCTGCCGCGAAGTAGCCGCGAGCGATCCGCGCGGCGATCCGGAGCACCTCAGCGTTCGTGCAGCGGGAAGGGCGCGCGGAGGACGAAGCCGTCCGCCTTGCCGTTCGCTGTCGCCTCCGTCGAGCCGCCCACGAGGACGTGGCCGCAGGCGTCGATGGCGAGCGAGGTCACGAGGTCCTGCTCGCCGCCCGTGCGCGTCCACGATTCGACGAACGCGCCCGCGCTGTCCAGGTGCGTGACCTGGGCCAACAAGCCCGTGCTGTCGTTGCCGGCGCTGCCCGCGATCCACAGGTCGCCGTGCGCGTCGCGCGCGAAGCCGCCGGCCTGTTCGGCCATGTCGGGCGTGGGGAAGTCGATGGCGTCGAGCACGGCGCCGTCCTCGGCGCGCAGATGGAACACGACGAGGTCCGAGGTGCCCGTCGAGCGGATCCAGCCCGCGGACATCCACAGCGTGCCGTCGTCCAAGGCGATGAGCGGCCCCGGTGATTCGAGGCCGGTGCCCGAGAGGCGCACCTGGTAGCGCACGCTGCCGTCGAGCCCGACCCGGCGCAGGAAGAGGCCGCGCGAGGGCCCGCCCGTGAGGACGCCGGAGACGAGGAAGTCCGTGCTGGTGGCCGACGCGCGCGCGAGGCCTTCGGCGAGGTCGGGCACGCTGGTGCGGTCGGCGACATAGCTTGTGGTGGTGGCGGACTCGAGGTCGGTGAAGCGCGCCACGAAGGGATTTTCCCAGGAGTGGGCGTAGTTCGAGGGGACGTAGGGGTCCGCGAGCGGGCTCAGGGATGCGCCGGTGCTGCTCGGGCCGCGGCCCGGTCCTGTGCCCGCCGTGAAGGCGATCGCGCGCGGGTGCTGGGGGCGCTCATCGCCGCGCTGGACCAGCTTCTGCACCGCGCCCGTCTCGGCGTCGAGCAGGGCCACGAAGAGATCCTGCTGGCCCCCGTTGGTGAAGCCCGGAAAGCTGCCCGTGGTGCGGCCCGCGACCAGGATGTGGCCCTGGCCGTCGAAGGCGAGCGCCTCGACCGAGTCGCTGCCTGAGGTCTCGAACGTGGTCTCCCAGCGCTGCGCGCCCGTGGTGTCGATGAGGCGCACGAAGCCGCGCGAGTCGCCGTCTGGCTCGATGTTGGTGTTGCCCAGGACGCCGTTCACGTAGCCGCCCACGAGCACGCCCTGCGGGACGGTCAGGAGCGCCTGCACGAGATCGTCGCCGTCGCCGCCGATGAACAAGCCGGTGAAGGCGCAGCCTCCGTCTGCGCCGGGGCCGCCGTCCGAGTCGACCGGGCCCGAATCGAGGCCGCCATCGGCGCCTGCGTCGAGCGCGGTCGCGTGACCACCGGCACAGCCGGCCAGGGCCAGCGCGGTCACACTGGCAACGAGGGGTAGTCTGGGAATCATGGTGTCCTCGCGCGTCCGTACGGCCCAAACGTCCGCATCATTTCAGACTAACGTCGGATTTGGTCGGGTCGCTTGGCGACCGATTGCTGCAGGGGCGTGCTCGGGGCGCTCAGGTTGTCCTACATCGGCGCCAACCCTGGAGAAATTCCGTGCAGTCGAATCCTTGACCCGCGCGCGTCGCACCCGCTACGCTCCCTTGACGCCCAGCGTGTGAGCGCTTCGGGCCTGCCCTGCCTTCTGTCCGCCTCCTGACCTTCCAAAAGCGACCCGAGCGACCCCCACCCGATGGACAAGAACAAGGTCATCGAGGGCGCCTCCAAGCTCATCGCCAAGGGGCAGTTGGACAAGGCCGCGCGCGAATACCAGCGCGTGCTCGAGGTCGATCCCGACGACGTCCGCGTGCTGCAGAAGCTGGCGGAGCTGTACCAGAAGATGCAGCGGCGCGAGGACGCGGCCGATTGCTTCGAGAAGGTCGCCAAGACGTACTCGGCGCAGGGCTTCTACCTGAAGGCCGTCGCGCTCTACAAACAGGTCCTCAAGGTCGTCGATCGCATCGAAGTCAACGTGCGCCTGGCCGAGCTCTACCAGCAGCTCGGGCTCGTCGGCGACGCGACCAAGGAATGGCAGAACGTCGCCGCGTACTACGAGAAGGTCGGCGATCTGAAGGCCTCGCTCGACACGCTCAAGAAGCTCGTCGACCTGGATCCCGACAACGTCGCGGCGCGCATTCGCCTGGGCGAGCAGTACGCGCGGCAGGACAACCTGGTCGAGGCGGTGGCCGAGCTGCGGCGGGCGGCGGCCTATCTGCAGCGCAACGGCCGGCAGGACGACTACATCCGCGTCGCCGAGCGCATCAGCCACCTGGACCAGGGCGATGTCACGCTGGCCAAGGAGCTGGCGGAGAGCTACCTCTCGAAGGGCGACAGCAAGCGCGCGCTCGCCAAGCTGCAGATCTGCTTCAAGGCCAACCCGCGCGATCTCGCCACGCTGCAGATGCTGGCGCGCGCGTTCCAGGAGCTGGGCCAGACGAGCAAGACCGTCTCGGTGCTCAAAGAATTGGCGCGCGTCCACGCGGACGCGAACAACGTCGACGAAGCCAAGCGCGTCTTCAAGCAGGCGCTCGAGCTCGCGCCGGACGACGCGGAGCTCAAGGGCGCCATCAAGCAGCTCGAGGCCGCGGCCGAGCCGCCGCCTGCGCCGTCGAACGCGATCCCGCTGCGGCCACCGACCGGGCCGATCCAGGCGCGGCCGAGCACGGGGCCCATCCAGGCGCAGCGGCCGACCACGGGGCCGATCACGACCGATCCCGTGGTCTCGCGCACGGGCGCCGTCGGGCGGCCGTCCACGGGGCCCATCGCGCCGCCGCCTCCAGTGCAGCCTGTGTCGCCGCCGCTCTCGGCGCCGCCGCCGTCCACCGGGCCGGTCTCGGTGGTCAAGCTGCTCAAGGAGACCGAGGTCTACGTCAAGTACGGCCTGCACGAGAAGGCGCTCGAGCACCTGCGCAAGATCTTCGCGGCCGAGCCTGAGAACGCGGAGGCCCACGAGAAGGCCAAGCAGCTCGCGCTGGTGATGAACCGGCCGGCGGACGCGGCGGCCTCGCTGGCGATCCTGGTGCGGCTCTACGCGGCGCGGTCGGATTCGCGCGCGGACGCGGCCAAGGCGGCGTCGGCGCAGATCGACCCGGCGAACCCGGCGCTCTCCATCGGGCCCTCGCTCGAGCCCGCGCCCAGCGCTGAAGAAGAGGTCGTCGACGAGTTCGACGACGACACCAGCGTCGACATGGCGCCGCCCTCGACCGAGACGCTGGCCGAGCAGGCGCAGCACGTGGACGCCGACGCGCCGCACGCCTCCGATGACGCCGAGGTGGTCGAGGAGTTCGACGTCGACGACGACGAGCGGACCTCGGTGGACGCCGCGCCGCCGGTCGCGCAGGACGATTCGATCGACCCCTTCGCGGTCACCGACGAGGAGCAGCTCGAGGCCGCGGTGGTCACGGGCGAGGTCTTCGTCGACGATTCGCAGGAAGTGGTCGATGCGCCTGAGCCCGAGCTGGCCGCGCGCGGGGCCGCGCCGTCGCTGAGCTTGCAGCCGGAGACCCAGGCGGCCGCCGCTGCTGCTGCAGAGATCCCGCCCATCGACGAGGACGACGCGTTCGCAAGCGATCTCGCCGAGGCCGACTTCTACATCGACGCCGGGCTCATCGACGACGCGCGCGGGATCCTCGAGGGGATCCTGCTCGCCGAGGATCATCCTGGTGCGCGCGCCCGTCTGGCCAGCATCGGCGGCGCCACGCCTCCGGCTCCTGCGCCCGCGCCGATCCCGCCGGTCAACTTCGGCGACGACGAGAGCGAGCACACGCAGCTCGACGCGCGGCCTCCGGTCACGCCGGTGCACGACGACCTCGCCAATGAGCTCGCGGCCGAGTTGGCCAGCGAGGTGGCCGGGCTCGACGCCGATCCGAACGTGCCGCTCGACACGGGTCCGCTCGATCCGTTCCAGGTGCCGGCGAGCGACGTGCTCGGCGAGTTCCGCGCCAAGGTGCAGGAGACGGTGCGGCCCGAGGACGCGCAAACGCACTACGACCTCGGCATCGCCTACAAGGAGATGGGCCTGCTCGACGAGGCCATCGCCGAGTTCGAGCTCGCGCTCACGCACGGCGGCGGCGTGCGCAAGGTGGACTGCATCAGCATGCTCGGCGGCTGCGCCATGGAGAAGGGCCGGCCCGAGGAGGCCGTGAAGGTCTTCCTGCGCGGCCTCTCGGAGCGCGACGTGCCCGAGGAGGCCAAGCGCTCGCTGATGTTCGATCTCGCGGTCGCGTACGAGGCGATCGGCGAGACCGGCCTCGCGCTCGAGCAGTACCAGAACGTCGAGCGCGCCGAGCCCGGGTATCGCGACGTGGCCGCGCGCATCACGCGGCTGGGCGGCACCATCTCGGCGCCCATCAAGAAGACGGCCACGGTGAAGAAGGTCG
>JAFEBC010000109.1 GCA_018266095.1 Deltaproteobacteria bacterium | reverse complement strand
CGCGTCCGAGCAGTTGTCGGCCACCACCACCACGCGGAAGGCCTCGCGCGGCCACGTCACCGCCAGCAGGCTGCGCACCGTGTCGCCGATCCCGCGCTCCTCGTTGTGGGCCGGCACCACGAAGGCGAAGCGCAGCGTCCGGGCCCGCGGCGTCTTGCGCCCCAGATCCGCCGACGCGAGCGTCAGCAGCAGCAGGTACGCGCACGGCAACGCCACCAGCGCCGCGCACAAGAAGAGGATCGTGGCCCACACCGTCACGCGGCCCCCACACCGGCGGGCAGCGAGGTCGCGCGCGCCTTGGGTTTGTACGGATAGGCCCCGCTGGAGATGGCCAGCTTGCCCGCCAGCATCATCGCCGGTCCGAGGGTGATCGTCGTCATCCACAGCGTGACGCCGATGTCGCCGTAGGTCATCTGCAGGAAGAGGAACACCAGCACCACGCAGATCATGCACGCCGCGCGCACGTCGGGATCCCGCGACCGCCGGTAGGTCCGCGCCGCCAGGAAGACGGTCGCCACCACCATCGCGAAGGTGCCCGCCCAGCCGCCCGGCCCCGCGAACACCACGAAGGCGATGAGGCTGTTGTGCGGCGCGAGCTTGAAGCGCGGGTACGCGTCGGCCACGCTGGGCAGGATGATATACTCAATGTATTCGTGCCCGTAGCCCGTGCCGAAGAACGGATGGTCGGAGATGTTCTTGACCAGGTTCATGTTCTCCAGGTCGCGCCACTCGGTCGAGCCGTCGCTCTTGGAGTCGAGGATGGAGCGCATCGTCTTCACCGGCTTGAAGATCGAGGAGCCGGTGTTGTTCCAGCCGGCGCCGATGTAGAGGCCGATGAGCGGGAGGGACACGATCACCACCCGCGCGATGCGGCGCTTGAGCGTCGTCCACGGGCTCATCAGCGCCACGATGATGAGGCTGCCCGCGATCTGCACCCAGGCGAGCCGCCGCCCGTTGCAGACGATGCCGTAGAGGATGACGAGCGCCGCCAGGAGGCGCGACCAGTGCGACGACCCCTTGACCTCCTCGTTGCGCAGGATGAGCAGCAGCACCACCGCCGCGGCGAAGAGCGAGGAGTCGGCGTGCGTGGTCGCGCAGGGGAACGGCGAGCCGTCCTCCATCCGCATCGTGCGGTGGATGTAGATGGCCATCACCGCGCGATAGAGGGCCGCGAAGATGAGGATCCGCGCGAGCGTGGGCAGGTCCCGCCGCCCGCGATACGCGGCGTGCAGGATGCCGAAGAAGACCACGGAGAGGACGAGCTTCTGGATCTGCAGGAGCGCGCCGATCACGGTGGCGCCCGTGCCCAGGCCCACCGCGACCATCACCGCCATCGTGGAGAGCGAGATGGAGATGCCCGTGAGCAGCGGCCGCGCCACCGGGGTGTTGCCGGCGCTGTCCATGGTGACGCCGTGCGAGCGCCGGTACCAATTGATGATGAACAGGTACGCCACCGTCACGTCGAACCCGGTGAAGAGCAGCGCGGGCACGTGCGTGACGATGTTCAGGTTCCCCAGCATGATCGTGCCGACGATCGACCAGGGCGTGCGGAAGATGTAGAGGCCGAAGGCCTCGTAAGGCGCTTCGAGGGTGAAGCAGAGGAACAGCAGCACCGACACCGACCAGCGCAGCGGGATGAACCACATCACGCCCAGCACGCCGAGGCCGATGAGCACCCCGAGGACGGCCAGGATCTCGCCGCCGGTGACGAAGTTCACCGCCAGCGAGAGGGCCGCGAGGCCGCCGATGATGAGGAGCAGGCGGCCGTCGACGCCGGAGGGCAGGCTCGCGTCGACCCGATTGACCGCGGCGGTCACGGCGGCCGCACCTCTCCCAGCACCGGCATGTCGAGCAGGCGCTCCACTTGCCAGCGCTCGTAGATGCGCCGCGAGCGCACATCGGCCAGCGCGGCCGCGAAGACGCCGAGGAGGAGCCCGGCCACGAACGCCCCCAAGATGATGGGGACCGCCTTGGGCTTGATGGGCGCGTTGGGCACCTGCGCCGGCCGGAGCACGCTGTAACGGTAGCGGAAGGCGGCGCGCTGCGTCTCGCGATCGAGCTTGGCGGCGTCGATGCGCTCGAGCAGGCTCGCGTACTTCCCGACCTCGTAGCGCAGGTCGTTCTTGGCCTGCTCGATGTCCGCGGTCTCCATCTCGTCGTTGAGCGTCTGCGTCACGCGCAGGGCCTCCGGAGGCAGCGCCGCCGTCGCCCGCTGCGCCGCCTGCGTCGCGTCGAACACGGGCCCGCCGCGCCGCTCGTATTCCTCCTCGACGCGCCGGTACTCCTCGCGCAGCGCCGTGAGCTGCGGCGGCGCGATCTTCGCCTGCGCCAGCGTGAGCTCGAGAGCGGACACCGCCGGGTGGAGATCCGAGTACACCTGCTTGAGCTCCGCGAGCTTGGCCTCGACCTCGGACACCTTGCGCCGGTGCGACTCCTCCAGCTCGGCGATGGCCTGCTGCTTGGCCTGCATCAGGTTGCGCAACTGCGCCAGCTCGGGATCCGCCGGGGCCGCGGTGGGCCGGGGGCGCGGCTTCTCGACCACGGCCTTCGCGCTCCCCTTGCGCGCCTTCGACACCGCGCGCAGACGCTGCAGTCGCTCCACTCCGTCCGACACCTTCTGCCGCTGGTCGCCCAGGCGTCCCTCGAGGAGCCCGATGGCCTCGGACACCGCCGACACCTCACGGAACTGGCGCGCCTCGAGGAAGTTCTCGTGCGCCGCCTGCACCAGCGCATAGGCCGCGTCGGCGTCCGACCACTGCACCTCGATGGTGACCGAGTCCTCCGCCGTGGTGACGGTGATCTTCTGCTCCAGCGTCCCCACCATCATCTCTTCGCGAAGCTCCGGCTTGACCGGCCCGCTCAGCTTGGCCATCAAGCGGTCCTTGAAGCGCAAGACGGTGGAGCGGTGGTCCTCCCAGCGCTTGACCAGGTCGGTCTTGCGCACGAGTGAGACGAGGTTGTCGTGCCGCAGGACGATGTCGGCGGCCGAGCGCGTGGGAGTGTCGTCGGCCTGCCGGTTCAAGCCGGCGAGCGTGCTGATGACCTGGTTGCGCTGCGCCTGGATCTTGATCTCGGAGCTGTACGTCTTGGGGAGCACCTTGACGAGGAGCGTGGCCACGGTCACGGTGCCGAAGAGCACCATCATCGCCAGCATCCGGTGGCGCTTGAAGGCGTGGATGGTGAACGAGAGGTAGTCCCGCAGCTTGGCGTAGTCGAACAGGTCCGCGTCCGCGCCCTCGAGATCCGGCGGCGGCTGCTGCTGCGGCGGGTGCGGATAATGCGGAGGCGGCTGCTCCGGATAGGGCGGCGGGCTCCGGAAGCCGTTGCTCATCGGCTCTCCCTGTCGAGCAGGGTCTGCACCCGCTGCAGGAAGTCGGCGCGAGAGAAGGGCTTGCCCAGGTGCGCGTCGGCGCCAGCGTCCTCGGCGAAGGCACGGTCCTCGGGGAGGGTGCGCGCGCTCACCACCAGGATG
>JAFEBC010000108.1 GCA_018266095.1 Deltaproteobacteria bacterium | reverse complement strand
TCACGCTCGAGGTGAAGACGGATCCGCGCGAGGAGGCCGAGGGCAAGCCGACCGAGGTGCTCGAGTGGGGCCTCTCCATCGAGCCGGTGACGCAGGCCATCCGCCAGGAGCTGCAGCGGCCCGACAACAAGGGCGTCCTCATCCAGGGCGTGCGCAGCGGCGGCCCGAGCGATCAGGCCGTGCCCTCGCTCCAGTCGCACGATCTCATCCTCGAGGTCGGCGGCGCGCCGGTCACGGACGTCGCAGGCTTCCTCGCGGCCACCAAGAAGATCGCGCCGCCGGGCGCGACGCCGGTGCCCACGCTGGTGCTGGTCGAGCGGCGCAACGAGAAGCTGCTCACGCTGGTCGAGGTCGGCATCCGCACACCGCAGGAGCCCGCGAGCGAGGTGCGCAAGGCGTGGCTGCCGGTGTCGACGCAGGTGCTCACCAAGAAGCTCGCGGCCGCGATGGGCCTCAAGGGCAAGCGCGGCGTGCGCATCACGCAGGTGTTCCCGCAGAGCTCGGCCGAGGCCGCGGGCTTCAAGGTCGGCGACGTGGTCACGCACATCGACGGCGTGCTCATCGAGGCCAGCGAGCCGCACGACAGCGACGTGTTCGACGGCATGATCCGCCAGTACAAGCTGGGCAAGGCCGCCGAGTTCACCGTCATCCGCGACGGCAAGCCGATGTCGCTCACGGTCACGCTCGACGAGGGCCCCAAGCCCGACCGCGAGATGCGCGTGTACGCCGACGAGCAGCTCGAGTTCCGCGCCCGCGACGTGTCGCTGTTCGATCGCGTGCGCTCGCGCTGGGATCAGAAGCAGGGCGGCGCGCTGGTCTCGCAGGTCGAGGAAGGCGGCTGGGCGGCGGTGGGCGGCCTGCGCACCGACGATCTGATCCTCGGCGTCGACGGCAAGGCCGTGGCGCAGCTCAACGACCTGCAGGCGGGCCTCAAGTCCGCGCGCGAAGCGAAGGAGAAGCGCGTGGTGCTGCTCGTGCGCCGCGGCGTGCACACGCTGTTCGTGGAGCTCGAGCCCAAGTGGATGTAGCGCGCGGTCCGTGCACGTCGAGCGATCTCTGATCTGCGCAGTGAAAGGGTGGTGCGTCTTGTCCGTCTCGTCGAAGTGGCTCCGTGTCGCGCTGGTGTCGTCCCTCGTGTTCTTGGCCGCGTGCGCCGGCGGCCGCGCTGAGCAGCGCCAGACCGCAGAGCGCGTGTTCGCGCAGGCCTCCAAGACCGTCGTCAGCGTGCGCCTGGTGGTGAAGATCGCCTTCGGCGGCCGCGACCAGGAGCAGAAGTCCGAGGTCACCGGCACCATGATCGACCCGACCGGCCTCACCGTGCTGCCCGCGGTCGCAGTCGATCCCTCGACGATGGTGCGCTCGATGATGCGCAGCCGCTCCAGCGACTTCAAGCTGGAGACCTCCGTCACCGAGGCCGCCATCCTCCTGCCCGACGGCACCGAGGTCGACGCCGACGTGATCCTGAAGGACGCCGATCTCGACATCGCTTTCGTGCGCCCGCGCGACCAGAGCAAGCCGTTCGACTTCGTGGCGCTGAACCGCGGCGTGAAGCCGCTCACCGTGCTCGATGAGGTGATCGCCGCGGGCCACTACGGCCGCTCCTTGAGCCGCTCGCCGTGGGTGCAGGAGACGCAGGTGTATTCGATCATCCGCGGCCCGCGCACGTACGCGATGTGCGGCGAGATCTCCGACGCGCTCGGCACCGTGGGCTACAACGATCAGGGCCAGCCCGTGGGCGTGTTCGTCACGCACGTCAGCCACGACACCGAGGAGCGCTCGAGCATGATGTCGATGATGGGCGGCTCGAGCCGCAGCGGCGTGGCCACCATCCTGCGCCCGATCGAGGACGTGCTCGAGATCGCCGACCAGGCCAAGAAGATGAAGAACCCGGAGCCGAAGGCGAAGTCCGACGACGACGCGAAGTCGAAGGAAGACGCGAAGCGCGACGCGAAGAAGGACGAGCCGAAGAAGGACGAGCCGAAGAAGGACGACGCAGTTCCTTCGAAGGATCCGAAGTAGCTCGAGCGCTTCGTCGCATTCGCAAACCAAACTTCTGCGCTTCTGTGTCTCTGCGGTGAACGATCGGGCGTTCACGCCGGCCCGATCGAAGTGACTTCCGTTACGGCGCCGCGAGCGAGAGCGATCCCGCTCGCGGCGCACGAACTCGAAGGCCTACTGCTCCTTCCCCTGCAGATACTTCTGGAAGAAGCGAATCGGATACCCGATCTGCGCCACGATGTTGCCGCGCTTCTGCGCGCCGTGGCCCTCGTCGCCGAACACCACCAGCTCCACCGGCAGCTTGCGCGCGCTCATCGCCTCGTAGAACTGCAGCGCCTCGCCCACGGGCACGCGCGGATCGCTCGCGCCCTGGATCATGAGCAGCGGCGCCTTGACCTTGTCGATGTAGGTGATGGGCGAGAGCTTCACCAGCGCGTCCTTGTCCTTCTCGGGATCGCCGTACTCGCTGATGCGCAAGGGCCGCCGATAGGGCGCCGTGTTGTTCAGGAACGTGATCAGGTTCGAGATGCCCACGACCTCGGCGCCCGCGTCATACGCGCCCGCGAACATCGTCATACCGACCAGGGTGGCGTAGCCGCCGTAGCTGCCGCCCGTGATGCCGACCTTGGGCGTCACGCCGTTCGCCGCGAAGCGCTTCTTCGCCCAGGTGGCCGCGTCCTCGATGTCGGTGATCACGTCGAGCCGCTTGGCCGCGTCGTCGGAGTGCAGCCAGGTCTTGCCGTAGCCGTCGCTGCCGCGCACGTTCGGCTCCACGTACACGAAGCCCGCGTCGAGGAAGAGCTGCGCGTACGGCGAGAAGCCGGGCGTGGCCTGGCTCTCGGGGCCGCCGTGGAAGTCCACGATCACCGCGCAGGGCGCCGGGTTGCACGACTTGGGCTGGTGCACGAGCACCGGGATGGGCGTACCGTCGCGCGCCGGATAGGTCTCCAGCGTGGTCGGCTGGAAGCCCGAGAGATCGATCTCGGGCGCGCTCGACTTGGTCCAGCGCGTGAGCTTCATCGTCTTCCACTCGACGGCGTAGTGCTGCAGCGGCTCGACGCCGTTGTCGATGGAGAAGATGGTGAAGCGCCCGTCGTGCGTGGTGTTGCCGACGCTCGTGTTCTCGGCCTTCGGCAGCGGCGGCATCTTCAGCGGCTTGTGCGACTTCGCCTCCAGGCCCGCGATCTTCTCGTAGCCGTTCTCGTTGACCGCATACAGGATGCGCGTGCGCGGCTCGTCGATCCTGAACCCCGACACGTCGAACTTGATCTCGGGCGAGAGCGGCGCCCACTTGCCCTTCACCCACGAGTACAGCCGGCGGAACTCACCGAAGTGCGGCGTGAGCACGAGGATCTCGTCGCCCGCGCCGTACGAGGCGTTGTAGTCCTCGCGCTCGCCCTGCCCGAACAGCGGCGTGAGCGCGCGCGTGCTCTCGTCGTACTCGTAGAACTCGGTCATGTTCGAGCCGACCTCCTTGGCCAGGAGCAGCTTGTTCGGCTTGTGGTCCTCGATCGACCAGATGCCGTCGGCGCTGAAGACGTCCTCGATCTTCTTGCTCTTGCGATCGTAGCGATAGAGCGCGTACGACTCGGGCTTCTTGTCGTTGGCGCGGAAGTAGATGTAGCGCGAGTCCGGCGTGATGAAGCTGTACGAGGTCTGCACCTGCGGCTTGTGCATGATCTCGGTGAGCGGCCCGCCCTTCACGCT
>JAFEBC010000107.1 GCA_018266095.1 Deltaproteobacteria bacterium | reverse complement strand
GAGCGCCGCGACCGGGCCTGATGACGACAAGCCGGACGCAGCGGCGAAGAAGGCCTGCGAGGCCGACATCGCGCGGCTCTCCCTGGAGAAGTGCAGCTTCGACGGCCGCTTCCCGATCGAGGACGACAAGGGGAAGCTGGCGGTGTCCGCGCGTCCGTGCGCCGAGGCGCTCATGCGCGTGCTGGCCAAGACGATGACCCAGGTGTCGGGCGGCGACGCCCGGGCTCCCGAAGCCGAGGAGTCCGCGCAGGCTCCGAAGGCGCAGCCGCGAGGACCCAAGGCCAAGAAGACCAAGGCCGCCGACGCGCCGCTCAAGATTTGACGGGCGACCGCCCGTGACCGCTCCGCGCCACCTCCAGTCCCGCTGTCCGCACTCTCAAGGATCGACCGCCATGCGCCTCCTCGCCGCCGCCCTGACCCGCTCGCTCGCGACCGCCGCCCTCACCTGCTCGCTCGCGACCGCCGCCCTCACCTGCTCGATCGCATCCGCCGCGCTCGCTGGAGACGAAGGGCCGGGCACCGCGCCGACGCCCATCACCATCCCCAAGCCGGCTCCGCCGCCCGCGGCTCCCGGCAAGGGCGCGGCCTTCGATGTGAAGACGTGGCTTACGGGCTTCGAGCTCGCGCGCGACTGCGAGGCCGAGGCGAACCGCATGAAGGCGCAGAACCCGGACGCGGCCTGGATGGCGCTGCGCGGGTGCGTGGAGAAGCAGAAGTTCCTGCGCGGACCGTTCGTGGCGCTCGGCACGCTCTCGGACCACTGGGCCGACGAGCTGGCCGCGCGGCCTGACGCACCCCGCGTGGTGGCCCGCATGATCGCGAACCGCGGCGGCGACGTGTCCGGGGACCTGCCGACCCTGCAGCAGGTGCGCGCGCCGGTGTTCACGCTCTCCGCGGCCATCTCGCAGCCGGGCGTCTACAAGGGCCGCTACGTGGTCATGCGCGCGACGGTGAAGGACATCAAGGCGGAGGGCAACCAGCCGCCGGTGTTCACGCTGGCCGAGATGTCGATGCGGCAGTCGGACTCGATCCGGCAGGACAACGTGTACATCTCGAGCACGAACTCGGGCGCGTCGCACCAGGAGAGCGGGCAGCTCGACGCGAAGTACAACACGACCAACTACGGCAGCGGCTCCGGCCAGCTCAAGGCGCAGACCAGCGGCTCGCGCCAGGGGCACAGCGAGACGGTCACCGGCGCGGGGAAGCGCGTGTACCAGAACGTGCTGCACGAGACGGGCCTCATCGCGCTGGGGAAGATGGCGCAGGTCGACCCGTTCCTGCAGCCCGGGAACCAGTTCGTGGTGCTGGCGCGGTTTGACGGGACCAAGGCGTCGAGCGAGGGGCAGCCGCTGGCGCTGGTGTCGATCGTGGCGTACTTCCAGCCGGCGGCGCTGGTGATCGAGTAGCTACTTCCCCTGCCACACCGGCGCGCGCTTCTCGGCGAACGCCTTGAGCCCCTCGTTGCGGTCCTCGGACAACAGGGGCTTCTCGTAGTGGGCGCGCTCGCGGTCCAGCGCCTCGTCGAGCGGCAAGTCCCACGCGTCCTCGATGGCGTGCTTGGCCGCGGCCACGGCCACCGGCGCGTTCTGCGCGATCTGTTCGGCCAGCTTGACGGCCTCGTCCACACTCTGGCCCGGCGCCGAGACGCGGTTGGCGAGGCCCATCGCCAGCGCCTCCGTCGCGTCCACGCGGCGCGCGGTGAAGATGAGGTCCCTGGCCCTGCCCTCCCCGACCACGCGCGCGAGGCGCACCGTGCCGCCGCCGCCGGGGATGATGCCGATCTTGGTCTCGGTGAGGCCCATCTGCGCTGCCGGGTCGAACACGCGCAGGTCGCAGGCCAGGGCGAGCTCGCAGCCGCCGCCGAGGGCGAGGCCGTTGACCGCGGCGATCCACGGCTTGCCGCAGCGCTCGACCGCGCGCAGGCCTGCGTGCAGCTCGATGAGCCAGTTGCGCACGTCGTCGAAGGTCCAGCCGGTGCGCTCCTTGAGGTTCGCGCCGGCGCAGAAGGCCTTCATGCCCTTGCCGGTCAGGACCACGGCGCGCACGGACGTGTCGGCGGCGATGCCCTCGGCCAGGTGCTTGAGTTCGGCGACGAGGCCGCGGGAGAGGACGTTGAGCGTCGCCTCGCCGTCGATGGTGAGGATGCGCACGGCGCCGCGGGTCTCGGAGAGGAAGTACATGGGGAACCTCGCGTTGTGCGTTGGCGTTGAGCGTTGGCGTTCAGCGTTGGCGTTCAGCGTTGGCGTTCAGCGTTGGCGTTCGGCGTTGGCGTTCGGCGTTGGCGTTGAGGGTTGGCGTTGGCGTTGCGCGCCCGCGCTCAGCTCTGCGCGATCTCCAGCAGGCCCGGGTTCTTCTTGCGCTGCTCGTCCTTCGCGCGACGTCCGATGGCCGCCTGCAACCGGCGGCCGGTGAGCTTCTTGCCAATGAGCTCCTGCGCCAGCATGCCGGCGTCGAAGAGCTTCTCGAGGTCGACGCCGCAGTCGAGGCCCATCTCGGTGAACATGCTCACGAGGTCTTCCGTGGCCAGATTCCCCGCGGCGCCCGGCGCGTACGGACAGCCGCCCGTGCCGCCCACGCTGGTGTCGAACGTGCGCGCGCCCAGCTCGTGGGCGACGAGGCAGTTGGCGAGCGCGGTGCCGTGCGTGTCGTGGAAGTGCAGCGCGACCTCGCTCGGGGAGAAGCCGCGGATCGGCCCGTCGCCGCCCAGGAACAGCTTCACGATCTCGCGCGTCTGCTTCGGGTTGCCCACGCCGAT
>JAFEBC010001072.1 GCA_018266095.1 Deltaproteobacteria bacterium | reverse complement strand
CTTCCCGCGCGCAGAGGCCTCCAGCCCATCCACCAACGCCGGGAGCTCCTCGGGCACGAGCCGCGCCTGGACCAGCGTGCGCGACAGTGTCAGCACCGCCTGCGCGAACGCCGGCGCCTCGCGCAGCCGCGAGTAGTGCGAACCCGGGGGCGTCCGCTCCTGGGCGGCCTGCGCGAACACGAGCGACAGCTCCGCCGCGGTGGCCACCTTGGGACAGCTCCCCCGCGCCCGCGCTCCCTGCACCAGGACGTTCTCGAGCTCCGCCAACGTGCACGCCGGCTTGCCCACGACCAGGGGCGTCTCGGCGAGGAGCGCCCGCAGCCGCTCCTCCACCCGCGGCCCATCCGGGAGCACCAGCAGGCGCCCACCGCGCACGGGCGCGTTGCGCACGACCGCGTCGAAGAGCGTCAGCTGCGAATGGGCGCTGCGAGCCATCTCTCGGAACCCGGCTCCCTGCCCGTGGCGCGCCGCCGGTCGTGGGCGACGCGGGCGTCCCTCGGCAGGGATCTGGGACACCCGCTGCAAGGCCTAACACAGGGGTCCGACATCCAGGCCCGAGCCCGGAGAACAGTCCAGTGAAATCAGCTACTTCGGTGGCTCCAGGCCGCCGCTCGCGGGCGCGGCAGGCGGCTCCGCGGGCTTCTCAGCGGGGGCCGCCGGCTTCTCAGCCGGGGGCGGCGCGCTCGTCTCCGGGGCCACGGTCACCGACACCGGCGCGGGCGGCGTCACCGTCGTCTGCGTGGCGGCCGGAGGGGTGGGCGCGGCCGCGGTCTTGCGCTTCTTGGGCGGCGCCTTGAGCGACGAGCCCCACAGCTCACGACGCGAATCGGCGAACTGCTTGGCGATGCGCGGCGAGGTCTCGGGCGGCATCTCCGCCCAGGGCCGCATGGCGAGCGCGCGCTTGAAGTGCTCCGACATGTCGTTGGCCTTGCCGAGGTCCGCGAAGATGAGGCCCTTGTAGATCAGCACCTGCACGAGCTGATCCTCGTTGTCCTTCGCGCGCGCGTCGTTCTCGGCCTCTTTCAGCTCGGCCATGGCGGCGTCGAGATCGAGCTTTTGGTAGAGGCGCTTGGCGGCCTGGAGGTGCGCGTTGACCTGCGGCGGAGGCGCGTCGGCGGGCTTCGCCTCTGCGGCCTTCTGTTCTTCACCCGTGGCCGGCGGCGCTTCCGCGCCTTCAGCGTGGGCCTGCGCGAGAGGGAGGGCCAGGGCAAACAGGGGCGGGGCGAACCTGCGGAGGATGCGCATGTGGCGAACGGTAGCAGACCCCGCGCGGGGAGGGGAGGGGGATCTTCGAGCGGGCTGCAACGTCGGGCGCGCTCGCGCATCTATAGGAGGGTCCGGGCTGGACGGGGCGCCCCCATGGGGCCCGGTCGGCTGATCGAATTTCGGGTTGCGGAAGCTTCCCGGCTGTTGCACAGATGGGCGCCGACGAGGCGCGACCAAGGAGAGCTCGACATGGCTGGCCAGAACATTCTCGAAGCGACCGACGCGAACTTCCAGGCCGAGGTGCTCGGCTCCGACCTGCCCGTGCTGGTCGACTTCTGGGCGCCGTGGTGCGGCCCGTGTCGCGCGATCGCTCCGGCGGTCGAGGAGCTGGCGAAGGAGTACGCGGGCAAGGTCCGCGTCGCCAAGCTCGACGTCGACGAGAACCAGGAGGTCGCCGCCAAGTTCAACGTGATGTCGATCCCGATGCTCATCCTGTTCAAGAACGGGCAGGTCCAGGATCAGATCCTCGGCGCGGTGCCGAAGGTGAAGATCGACGCGCTCATCAAGCGCTCGATCCAGTAGCGGGACCGGACGTGTCGGGCTGCACGCACTTGTTGCGTGTGGCCCTCGACGCTGGTATCTGACGCCGATGGCTGACTACCTGTTCGTCCCTCAGAGCGTGCTGGACCGCTGGTCCGAGCAGGGACGGGTGCAGGTCGACGGTCACGTGCTCACCATCCTCGGTGAGGGCAAGTCGTTCTCGCTCACGTCCGCGGTGCGCTTCATGAAGATGGAGGCGGGCGAGGACGTCTCGAACCTCCTCCAGAAGGTCAAGACGACGGACGCGCTCAAGCAGATGG
>JAFEBC010001071.1 GCA_018266095.1 Deltaproteobacteria bacterium | reverse complement strand
CGCGCGCGGCGACGACTTCATGTTGCTCCTCGTCGCCGGTCCTGCCCTCGTGCCTGGGGGGGTCTTCACCGCGCTCGGCCTGGGCACCGGCTCGTTCCTCCTGCCCGCGATCACGCGCGGCACGGACACCGCGAGCGTGGCGGAAGGTGCGGCCTGGCGGCGCTCGATGATCCTGCACCTCGTGGGCGCGGCGCTCTGGATCTCGGCTGCTTTCGTCGAGCCGCTCTACAGCGTCCGGCTGGCCTTCGCGATCCGGGGCGCGGTGACCGCGGCGGTCCTCATCGGCACCACGCGCCTGTGGCGTCCGCCGAGCATGCCTGGGCTGCACCGCTGGCTGACGTGGGTCTCGGGCTGGATGCTGCCCTTGGGGAGCTTCATCGTCGCCATCGATCCGGGCCTGAGGCGCGGCGGCCTGCACGTCACGCTGATCGGCTGCTTCGCGCTGCTCGTGCTCTCGGTGGGCGCGCACGTGTCGCTGTCGCACGGCGGCCGGCCGTCGCTCTTGTCGAAGCGGCCCTGGCAGCTCTGGATCGTGGCGGCCCTGGTGGCTGCTGCCCTGGCCGCGCGCCTCTGCATCGACGCGTTCCCTGCGCTCGCGCTCGTCTGGTTCGCGATCGCCGCGGGGGCCTTTCTGGCCAGCACGATCGTCTGGTCAACCCTCGCGCTGGTGCCGCAGCGCAAGCCGCTTTCCTAGACACCCGGAGCCTCACATGTGGATGGCCTTGATGCTCGCTGCTGCGCTTCTCCCTGCGGAATGGACCCTCGCCGGCCAGGAGGCGACCTGCGCCAAAGGGCCGCGCGCGCGCACGTTCGAACTCGCCTCGGAGGAGAAGATCGTGGACCTCGGCGATGGGACGCGCTTCGCCGCGATGACGCTCGGGGGACGGCTCGCGCCGGTGCTGGAGGCTTGCGAAGGCGACACGGTCACCTTGAAGGTCACCAACGCGGGTGAGATGGCGCACGGCCTCGACGCGCACGCGCTGCGGATGGACATGCGCAAGTTCGGGCCCGTCGACAGCGGGCAGACGCTGGTGCTGAGCGGCTTCGTCTCGACGCCGGGCGCGTTCATGTTCCACTGCGCGGCCGGGCCGGTCACCGACGTGCACATCAAGTCAGGGATGTGGGGCGCGATCGTCGTCTATCCGCGCAAGCGGCTGCCCAAGGCCATCGAGGTCGCGGTGCTGCAGGGAGGCATCTTCGGCAAGCCGGGCGAGGACGGCGTCATCCACGGCGACCCGGCGATGATGGCGCGCAACGAGCCATCG
>JAFEBC010001070.1 GCA_018266095.1 Deltaproteobacteria bacterium | reverse complement strand
CGTCCGCCAGCATGAGCCGCGGGACCATCAGGCCATAGCGCGCCGCGATCACCGAATCGAGGTGCACGCCCTCGTGCCGCCCCAGTTTGAGGTCGCGGTACGGCTCCTCCTGCCCCTCGTACAGCTTGAGCTCCACGCTGTTCTGCGCGCGCAGCATCAGATGGGCCAGCGACTCGCCGAGCGTCCCCACGCGCTTGCCGCGCAGGTCCGCGAGCGACTTGTACGGGCTGCCCTCGCGCACCACGAGCTGCTCGGTGAACGTGTAGTAGGGCCGCGTCATCAGCACGCGCCCGTGCAGCGGCGGCACGTCCTCGATGCCGTTGATGGCGATGTCGAAGTCGCCGCGCTCGAGCGAGGGGATGAGGTTGTGCCAGTCGTTCTGCACGAACACGGCCTTCACGCCCAGCCGCTTGGCCAGGCCCTCGGCCAGCTCCACCTCGAAGCCGACCAGCTTGTTCGGATCTTCGTGCGAGCGGAACACGTACGGCTCGCCGCCCTGCAGGTCGCCGGCCCAACGCAATTCACCGCGCGCGCGGATGCGTTCGAGCGCCGTGGGAGCGGCCATCGAGGGCAGTGCGAACAGCGCGAACACCACCAAGCAGCGGACGTTGATCATCGTTGATTCGCTGTATGCACGAATCGATCAGGAAACAAAAGAGGTGCGTGCGGCTCGCGTGAAGAAAGTGCGCGCGCTACTCGCTGCCCTTGCGTCCGGGCAGCGGCCGCACCGGCGCCACGCGGCGCGGACCCGTGGCCTGCGTCTGCTGTGAGGGCGGACCGCTGCGCGCCTTGATGAGCTCGTCCACCATCTGCATCATCTTCTCCTGCAACTGCCGCTTCTCCTCCTGCACCTGATCGAACAGCTCGCGCGGCACCATGTGTCCGCTCGAGCGATCGCTCAAGATGGCGAGCAGCTTCTGCTGCAGCTCGGACTTCTCGGCGAGGAGCTGGTCGTACAGCGTGCGGGGAACCACGTCGGCCGTGTTCGGCACCGGCGGCGGCGGGCGCGTGTCGCGGCGCGGGAGCTGCGAGGCGTCGACTGGCGG
>JAFEBC010000106.1 GCA_018266095.1 Deltaproteobacteria bacterium | reverse complement strand
CCCGAGGCGGCGCTGGACGCGCTGGCCATCGTGGTGCGCAGCTTCGCGCTCGACAAGATGGCGCGCGGGGCCACGGTGCACTCGGCGCCGCTCTGCGATCAGACGCACTGCCAGGTCTACAAGGCGCGCGAGGTGCAGACGCAGGCGGCGCGCGACGCGGCGAGGCGCACCGAGGGGATCGTGCTCTTGTCGACCACGGGCGCGGTGGCCCCGGCGCTGCATCACGCGGCCTGCGGCGGGCGCACGGCGGACGCGAAGGATGTCTGGCCGGACGCGACCGAGCGCGACCGGGAGGCGGGCGCGGGTGTGGACGATTCGATGCCCGGTGGTGGCGGCCCGGCGTGCGCGTCGAGGCCGGGGGAGCCGCCGCTCAAGTGGACCGCGCGCGTGGGCGAGAGCGATCTGGCGCACGCGCTGTCGTTGCCGTCGCCGCTGGAGCTGGAGCTGTTCCGGGGTCCGAGCGGCTATGCGCAGCGGCTGGTGGTCGGGGGCAAGGGCGCGTTCGGGCCAGAGGAGTTGCATCTGCTCCTGGGGCGCTCCTTGGGCTGGGACACGGTGCGCTCGGCGCGCTTCTCCATCGAGGTCTCGCGGGCCGGGAACGAGCGCGCGTTCCTCTTGCGCGGCATCGGCCACGGTCACGGGGTCGGCCTGTGTCAGCGGGGCGCCGCGGCGCTCGCGCGCAAGGGTTGGGGGCGCGACCGGATCCTGGCCCGCTACTTCCCGCGGCTGTGGGTGGGCAAGCCGCGCTCGGATGAGCAGCAGGCGAAGATGAAGGTCCGCGGCGGGTCGGTGGATCAGTAGCGGCGGCTCCAAGGATCCGTAAAGGCACTGGGTCGGCTGCGCGCGTTCAGGATTGCTGAGTGATCACAAGCGCTTGCAAGGGCGGGCGCGGCCGGGGCTTCCTTTCCGCCCTTCAATGGTTAGATCTCTGCGACCGCCCGACTTGCCAACACCAGTCATTTCAAGGTAGACGGCGCGGCCTTTCACTCTCTGGAGCATCTGTGGCCTACGCGAACATCGACCTGATCCGCAACATCGGCATCTCTGCCCACATCGACTCGGGCAAGACCACCCTCTCTGAGCGCATCCTCTTCTACACGGGGAAGGTGCACGCCATCCATGAGGTGAAGGGCAAGGACGGCGTCGGCGCCAAGATGGACTCGATGGATCTCGAGCGCGAGAAGGGCATCACCATCCAGTCGGCCGCCACGTACTGCGAGTGGAAGTCGGCCCAGGGCGTCCTGCACAACATCAACATCATCGACACGCCGGGACACGTGGACTTCACCATCGAGGTGGAGCGCGCGCTTCGCGTGCTCGACGGCGCCATCCTCGTGCTCTGCTCGGTGTCGGGCGTGCAGTCGCAGTCGATCACGGTCGACCGCCAGATGCGCCGCTACAAGGTTCCCCGCCTGGCGTTCATCAACAAGATGGACCGCGCCGGCGCGAACCCGTTCCGCGTGACCGCGCAGCTCAAGGAGAAGCTCTCGCACCGCCCGGTGATGATGCAGTACCCGATCGGCCTCGAGGACAAGTTCCAGGGCGTGGTCGACCTGGTCGCCATGAAGGCCTACTACTTCGACGGCGAGTCGGGCGAGAACGTGCGCACCGAGGAGATCCCGGCTGACATCCTGGCCGAGTGCAAGGAGAAGCACGCGGAGCTGGTCGCGGGCGCGGGCGAGTTCGACGAGGAAGTGATGAACCTCTTCCTCGAGGACAAGCCGGTGCCGGCGCCTGCGCTCATCCGCGGCATCCGCAAGGGCTGCCTGGAGCTCAAGATCACGCCGGTGTTCATGGGCTCTGCCTACAAGAACAAGGGCGTGCAGTCGCTGCTCGACGGCGTGTGCAACTACCTCCCGAACCCGAAGGAGGTCGTGAACGAGGCGCACGATCAGCAGAACAACGAGCAGAAGATCGTCCTGGAGTCGCGCGCGGACAAGCCGTTCGTGGGCCTGGCGTTCAAGCTCGAGGACGGCCGGTACGGTCAGCTCACGTACATGCGCATCTATCAGGGCAAGGTCTCGAAGGGTGACTTCATCATGAACTGCGTGAACCAGAAGAAGGTCAAGGTTCCGCGGCTCGTGCGCATGCACTCGGACGAGATGAACGACATCGAGACCGCGCAGGCGGGTGACATCGTCGCGCTCTTCGGCGTGGACTGCGCCTCGGGCGACACGTTCACCGACGGCGACATCCGCGTGACCATGACGTCCATGCACATCCCGGACGCCGTGATCTCGCTCGCCATCGCGCCGAAGGACAAGGCCGGTCAGGTGAACTTCTCGAAGGCCCTGAACCGCTTCACGCGCGAGGATCCGACCTTCCGCGTGCACCGCGACGAGGAGTCCGCGCAGACCATCGCGTCGGGCATGGGCGAGCTGCACCTCGAGATCTACATGGAGCGCATCAAGCGCGAGTACAACTGCGAGGTGGTCGTCGGCCAGCCGCAGGTGGCGTACCGCGAGACCATCACGCAGCGCGGCGAGTTCGCGTACACGCACAAGAAGCAGACGGGCGGCTCCGGCCAGTTCGCCCGCGTGTGCGGCTACGTCGAGCCGCTGCCTGAGGATGCGGTCGAGGCGTACGAGTTCGTCGACGACGTGGTCGGCGGCTCGATCCCGCGCGAGTTCATCCCGGCGTGCGACAAGGGCTTCAAGGAGGCGATCAAGAACGGCTCGCTCATCGGCTTCCCGGTGGTCGGCATCCGCTGCGTGATCAACGACGGCTTGCACCACGCCGTCGACTCCAGCGAGCAGGCGTTCAAGACCGCCGCGCTCATGGGCTTCCGCGAGGGCTACGAGTCGGCCAAGCCGGTCATCCTCGAGCCGATCATGAAGGTCGAGGTGTCGGCCCCTGAGGAGTTCCAGGGCTCGGTCGTCGGCCAGTTGAACCAGCGCCGCGGCGTCATCCAGAGCACGGAGAGCAACGAGGGCTACGTCATCGCCGTCGCGCTCATCCCGCTCTCGGAGATGTTCGGCTACTCGACGCACCTCCGCTCGGCGACGCAGGGCAAGGGCGAGTTCTCGATGGAGTTCGCCAAGTACCAGGCCGTGCCGCGCGCGACGCAGGAGCAGATGATCAAGGAGTTCAAGGAGAAGCAGGCGGCGGGCAAGAAGTAGCCGCGAGCTCCACCTGGACGTCTCCGCGGGCCGCTCCCTCACACGAGGGGCGGCCCGTGGTGCTTCGGGGGCGCGGGAGGCGCCTTGGGTGGCGATGAGCCGAGCGGCGCCCGAGGTCGGGGTATAGACTCTGCCCCACGTCGCATCCAGCGGCGCGGCGGAGGCTGCCCATGAATGCGTTGATCAACTTCCTCACCCTGATGACGCTCCTCTTTGCCGGGCTCGCGCAGTCGGGCTCGCTCTCGAGGGGCCTCGGCTACGGCGTCGCCGGAGCGTGCGCGGGGGTCACCGTGATCCTGGCGATCGTGCGCTACAAGCAGCGCAAGGCCGCGGGCGAATGAGGTAAGAAGCAGGCTGCGCGTCACGCACGACGCGGGCGAGCTCCAAAGAACCTCATGCAAAACCTCCGCGACAAGCTGCTCAAGGCCGGCCTGGTGTCGCAGGCGCAGGTCGAGAAGGCAGAGAAGACGAAGGACCAGAAGCGGCCCCCGCAGCAGCAGCGGCCGCAGCCGGCGCCGCGCGTGCTGACCGAGGAGGAGCGCCAGCGGCAGGAGGCGTTCGCGGCGCACGAGGCGGAGAAGGCGGCCGAGCGGCAGAAGGAGCTCGACAAGGTGGCCGAGGCGCGCAAGCAGTCGGAGCGCGCGCACGGGCTGCGCAAGCTCATCGAGGCGCACGCGATCGTGGAGCCCATCGGCGAGAACGTGTTCCACTACCAGAAGCGCAGCGGGAAGATCGGGCGCGTGCTGGTGTCGGCGGACCTGCAGCAGAAGCTGGAGAACGGCGAGGCGGCGATCGTGGAGGATCCGGGCCGTCCGGATCCGGCGCTCCTGCCGGCGCACGCAGCCGAGAAGGCGCACGCCATCGATCCGCGCGCCGTGTTCTTCTGGTCGAAGAAGGACCCGGCCAAGCCCGCCGAGTGAGCGCTGGCGGCCGCGAATCCGAGGCCGCGGATGCAAACCGCTTGACCCGATGGCGCCGCAGGTGGCCTAGGTGTCCGCGTGCGCGTCCTCTTCGTCGAACAGCCCCGAGAGATGCCGCCGGCGCCCGAAGGCCGCGCGGTGGTGGTCGATGTCGCCTTCGCCAGCGGCGACGCGTACGAGACGAGCACCCTGCCCTTCCTGAACGCGCTCGGCGACAGGCTGGCGCTGTGGATCGACCACCACGAGCACCCGATCGGCTGGGACAAGGTGCGCGGCGATCCGCGCTTCCTGCTCGTGCCCAACCGCGAGGCGCACGCGTGTCCGGAGCTGGTGACGCCCGAGGTGGTGGCGCGGCTGGGCAAGATCGACGTGGTCGTCGCGCACGCGGACTTCGATGGCCTGCTCTCGGCGGTGAAGGTGCTGCGCCTGGGCGAGCCGCCGTGGCCGCAGGCGGATGAGGACGCGCGCGCGGCGGACAGTCCGGGCCGCGGGCACGTGATGACGGAGCGGGCGCGGCTGTATGTGGACGCGCTGTCCGAGGTGCAGGCGAGCTTGCACACCAAGCAGCGCGAGGACGTGCGGCAGGCGCTGGTGGCGGCGCTCGTGCAATCGCCGGACTCGCTGCCGATCCCGCTCGAGGAGCAACTGCGCGAGCTGCAGGCGGATCATCTGAAGACGATCGCGCCGGCGATCGAGCTGGCCAAGTCGGCGAAGGAAGAGGCGCAGGGCGTGCTGGTGGTGCGCGCGGCGAAGGCGATGCCGAAGTCGCTCAAGAAGGCGCTCTTGTCGGAGCTGGAGGCGCGCGCGGCGGTGGGCGTGGTGATCGAGGGCAAGGCGATCACGGCGGCGACGTTCCGCGAGGAGATCGATCTGGCGCGCGTGCAGGCGCTGGGTGGCGGGCGGAGCGACTATCGGTTCGGGACGACGACGGATGGCGGGCGCGAGATCGTGGCGGCGCTGGGGCGCGTGGTGAAGGACGGGTAGGCGTTGGCGTTGGCGTTGTGCGTTGGCGTTGAGCGTTGGCGTTGGCGTTGAGCGTTGGCGTTGAGCGTTGGCGTTGGCGTTGGCGTTGGCGTTGGCGTTGGCGTTGGCGTTGAGCGTTGAGCGTTGGCGTTTGCGTTGGCGTTGAGCGTTGGCCTTCACGTTCCCGGTCGCGTCCCCGTCGCGCGCACGTTATCCTGCGCGCGCCATGAGCCTGCCTCTCGCGTCCGCACCCAAGTCTGCGCCGATTCCCCAGGGCGTCTCGCTGCTCGAGGAGATCGCGCGCCTCAAGAAGTCGCTCAACGCGGTCATCCTCGCGCACTACTACCAGGACGGAGAGATCCAGGACCTCGCCGACTTCGTGGGCGACTCGCTGCAGCTCTCGCAGGCAGCGGCGAAGACGCAGGCGGACACCATCGTCTTCTGCGGCGTGCACTTCATGGCCGAGACGGCGAAGATCCTGAACCCCAACAAGGCCGTGCTCATCCCCGACCTCGACGCGGGCTGCTCGCTCGCGGATCGCTGCCCGGGCGATCAGTTCGCCGCGTGGCTCAAGCAGTACCCGGGGCACAAGGTGGTCAGCTACATCAACTGCTCGGCCGAGGTGAAGGCGCTCTCGGACGTCATCTGCACGAGCAGCAACGCGGAGAAGATCGTGCGCTCGTTCCCACGCGAGCAGCCGATCGTGTTCGCGCCGGACCGGCACCTGGGCGCGTGGGTGGAGAAGCAGACGGGCCGTCCGCTCGTGAAGTGGCCGGGCTTCTGCGTGGTGCATGAGCAGTTCACCGGGCGGCAGCTCTTGCGGCTCAAGGCGCAGCATCCGTCGGCGCAGATCATCGCGCACCCGGAGTGCGAGGAGAGCGTGCTCGATCTGGCGGACTACATCGGCTCGACGCGCGGGCTGCTCGATCACGTGAGCAAGAATCCGCAGCAGAAGGCGTTCATCGTCGCCACCGAGGTGGGCATCCTGCACTTGATGCAGAAGGCGCGGCCCGATGCGGAGCTGATACCGGCGCCGCCGTCGTCGGGGTGCAACTGTGCGATCTGTCCCTACATGCGGCTCAATTCGCTCGAGAAGCTGTATGTCTGTATGCGCGATCGCGGACCTTCGGTTACCCTTGCGGAGGACCTGAGGCTGCGCGCGCTCAAGCCCGTGCAGCGGATGCTGGAGCTGTCTGCGTAGACGTTCTGTGCAGTGCTGCCGCAGTGCCCGTGACCGATCTGGGTCGCCGGCGAGTCTCTTGAAGGACCTGACCTTGGAGGTTCCAATGACGCGTACACTCGCAACTGCCGCGCTCGCGCTCTGTGCACTCGCTCTCGCTCCTGCTGCACGCGCCGACGGATGGGGAATCCGCGCCGGCCTCGAGGCGCCGCTGGTCACCCGCGTGAACGACGCCGGCAGCTACAACATCGGCGACAGCATCCAGCCGGGCCTGGACGTGCTGGTGCTCAAGGGGCCGAGCGACTTCATCGCGCTGGGCGGTGAGCTCAATGTCGGCTTCGCGTCCACGTCGAACTTCGAGCGCACGGGCACCACCATCGGGCCCACGCTGCTCATCAACATCCCTGTGCTGCCGCTCTACGCGCGCGCGGCCTTGCCCATCCGCGTCGAGCCGAACGGCGTCGCGCTCGGGCTGCGCCTGGCGGCCGGCCTGAAGTTCTCGATCCCGATCGTGGGTATCTACCTCGAAGCGTTCGGCGACATGCCCCTCGCGGACAAGGTCGACGCGTTCTCGTACCAGCGGTTCGGCGCGGGCGCAGGCGTGCAGCTCTCGTTCTAGGCCGCACGCGCTCGCGTGAGTCCGGCCGGCCAGAGCGGGGGACAAGCAGGCGCGCTCGCCGTCGTGCTGGCTGGCGGCGGCGCTCGTGGTGCGTATGAGCTCGGAGTGCTGCGGCATGTGCTGGGTGAGCTGGTGCCGCGGCTCGGGCCCGAAGCCATCCCGCGGATCCTGAGCGGCACGTCGGTGGGCGCGATCAACGCGTGCTGCGTGGGCGCGCTGGCGGCGGCGCCGGGCATGGGCATCGAGATGCTGTGCGAGCGCTGGGAGCAGTTGCGCATCGGCGACATCTTCAAGCTCGGCTGGGGCGATCTCACCGGCCTGTTCAAGTGGGTCATCGGCAAGGGCAAGGCCGACGGGCCGCAGTCGCTGCTCGATCCCGCGCCGCTGGCGGATCTCGTGCGCGAGCTGCTCCCCTGGCGCGCGCTGCACGAGAACGTGAAGACGGGTCTGCTCAAGGGCGTGTCGGCGACGGCGACGGACGTCGAGAGCGGGCACGCGGTGGTGTTCCTCGAGAGCGAGATCGCGACGCCGCGGCAGACGGACCCGCACATGGAGTGGGTGAGCTGCCGGCTGACTCCGCGGCACGCGCTGGCGTCGGCGGCGATCCCGATCGTGTTCCCGACCGTGCGTGTGGCGGGCCGCGTGTACTCGGATGGATCGCTGCGGCAGAACACGCCGCTCGCGCCGGCGCTGCGCATGGGCGCGGGCCGCGTGCTGGTGATCTCGCTGCGCACCGACAAGCAGCGTCCGCGGCCGCCGCGGCAGGACGACGAGGCGCAGGCGGAGGTGTCGAGCCCGCTGTTCCTCCTGGGCAAGCTGATGAACGGCATGCTGCTCGACTCGGTCGAGAGCGACTTGCTCAACCTGCGCCGCGTGAACGACGCGCTGCGGATGATGCAGAGCGAGACGCGCAAGCGCCTGGGCGACGACGCGCTCGGCGATGTGATGCGCGTGGCGGGCGGCGGGCTGCGCGAGGTGAAGGACCTGCTGATTCGCCCGAGCGTGGACCTCGGCAAGCTGGCGGCGGAGGTGGCGTCGCGGCCGATCGTGCGCGGGCGGCTGTCGGGGCCGGCGGGGTTCTTCCTGCGGCAGGTGGGGGACACGGCGCAGGAGCACAATGAGCCGTCGGATGTGCTGAGCTATCTGTTCTTGGATGGGGAGTATTGCCACGAGCTCATTGCGCTCGGGGCGCGGGATGCGCGGGCGCGAGAGGAAGAGCTGGCGCAGTTCCTGATGGGGGAGTGACGCGCGACGCCAACGCCAACGCCAACGCGCAACGCCAACGCTCAACGCCAACGCTCAACGCCAACGCCAACGCGCAACGCCAACGCCAACGCCAACGCTCAACGCCAACGCTGAACGCCGACGCGAACGCCATCGCGCACCGCGCCCCTCACCTCAAGCGCTCGATCACACGTCGCAGGTCCTCCGGCATCGGCGCCACGCACGCGATCGTCGTCGCATCGTCGAACGCCGGGAACGACAGCCTCTCCGCGTGCAGCCCGGGCCGCGTCAGCAGCGCCGCGAGGCCCGGCGCGATCGCCTCCAGCGCGTCGCCCGTCAGGCCATACAGCGGGTCACCCAGGATCGGCAGGCCGCCCTCGGAGAGCTGCACGCGGATCTGGTGCGTGCGGCCCGTGTCGAGCGTGACCGCGAGCAGCGCGCATTCGGCGGGCGTACCCACGCGGAAGCGCTCGCGCACCTCGTAGCTCAAGCGCGCGCGGCGGGGCGTGTCGATGCGCGTGGTGTGACGGCGGCGATCGTTCGGGTCGGGGCCGAACGGCGTGTCGATCGACTGCGTCTCGGGCGGCGCGCCGCGGACCAGCGCGAGGTAGCGCTTGTCGACCTCGCCGCGATCGAAGCGCTCCTTGAGTCCCTGCTCGCTGCGCTGATCGAGCGCGACCACGAGGCAGCCGGTCGTGTCGCGATCGAGCCGGTGCACCACGCGCGGCCACGCGCGGCCACCCGGCGGACCGAGCTGACGCGCGAGCAGCTTCACGCAGTCGGCGCCGTCGCCGTCGACCGGCAGGCCCGCGGGCTTGTCGACCAGGGCGAAGCCCTTGCCGCGCGCGAGCACGGGGATGACGATCGCGGGCTCACGCGGCGGCTTGGGCCCATCGCCAGCGGGCCCGGCACGCTTCGGCTGTTCACTCATCGCGCGCGCGGCTCAGCGATCGAGCCACAGCTTCAGATCCGGGATCAGCCGCTCGCGCAGCGCGACGTCCATGCGCATGCGCTCCAGCGTCTGGGCCACGGCCTGCTTGGCGGACTCGATCGGGTGCGCGGCCAGGAAGGCCTCGACGGCCTCGAGGTGCGAGCGCTCGGGGAGCAGACCCAGCGCCTCCACCACGCGGCGCAGCAGCATCGGCGAGTCGGCCTTCGCGTGCACCTCGGACCAGCGCTCGCGCACCAGCTTGAACGCCAGCTCGCGCGTGGCGCGGTTGCCGAGCAGGACGCCCATGTACGAGCTCGCGTCCTGCATCTGCACCGCGTCGGTGAGGATGAGGTCCACGGCCTGCGGCACGAGCTCGGGCGTCTCGACCGCGCCCAGCGCGTGCAGGAAGCGGCGCCGCGCCGCAGGGTCGAGCTCGGTGGCCGCGCGTTCCTTGAGCTGGTTCCAGCGCTCCTGGTTCGCCCCGCGCGCCGCCGCGGTCACGACCACATCGAGCAGGTTCGGATCGATCTCGTGCGGGTGCCCGTGGATGAGCAGACGGAAGCGCTCGTTCGCCTCCTCGAGGCAGCTCGCGTCGCGCGCGAGCAGCGTCATCGCGCGCAGCACTGAGGCGCGGCGCAGGCGGCGATCGTCGGTCTCACCCTTCTGCACGTTCCAGCCGAGGAGCCCGGCGGCCGGCGCGAACTGCTTCGCGATGAAGGCGTGGAAGTGCGGACGATCCTCATCGGCCACGCCACGCGATTCGAGCCAGGCGAGGCGGCTCAAGGCCTCGTCCAGCACGGTGTGGTCCTACTCGTTCTTCAGGCCCTCGACGAGCTTAAAGAACCCGCGCACCTCGGCCTTGCCCGCGCGGAGCAGCGCCCACTGATCGCTGACGAGCGACATGCGCTCCACGGGCTCGAGCTGCGCCAGGTTCTCCGCGAGCCGCCCCAGCCACACGTCGTCGTAGCTCACGCGATAGAAGCCGCGCGCGCCCGCGTTGGCGTCGATGAAGTCGATGGCGCCGTTCGAATCCAGCGGGAACGTGTGCTCGCCGTCCGCGAGCAAGAAGCGCCGCTCGTGCATCCCGTGGCGGTTGGCGAAGCGCAGCACGATCGGCACGAGCCAGCGCGTCGCCACGCCCTGCTCCCGCGCCGTGGGATCGCTGAAGAAGCGCTGCTGCGAGAACGTCACCTCGCCGTTGTGCTCGCGCACCGTGATCAGCGGATAGCCCGTGGTGCGGATCCAGCCGTTCGCCAGCTCCAGGATCGGCTGGCCCGACGACTCCGCGAGCGCGGCCCAGAGATCATCCGCGGTCGCGTTCTTCTCCTTGTGCCGCTTCATGTAGAGCCGGATGCCGTCGCGGAAGGCCACCTCGCCCAGCCAACCTTCGATCATGCGCAGGATCGCGCCGCCCTTCTCGTACGTGATCGCGTCGAAGGCCTCGCCCGCCTCCTGCGCGTTCTTGATCTCGGCGCGGATCGGGTGCGACGACACCAGCGCGTCGAGGTGCAGCGCGGCGCCCTTGCCCACCTCGAAGTCCATCCACACGCGCCAGTCGGCCTTCCACGCGTCGACGATCTTGTAGGCCATCCAGGTGGCGAAGGCCTCGTTGAGCCAGAGGTCGTCCCACCACACCATCGTCACGAGGTTGCCGAACCACTGGTGCGCGAGCTCGTGCGTGATCACCTCGGCGACGCGCTTCTGCACCGCGAGCGGCGCGGTCTTCGGATCGAGCAGCAGCGCCACCTCGCGGAAGGTGATGCAGCCCGCGTTCTCCATCGCGCCGGCCTCGAAATCCGGCACGCCGATCTGGTCCAGCTTTCCATACGCATACGGCTGGCCGAAGTAGTCCTCGAGCAGCGGCAGCACGGCCGCGGCGCACTCTTGCGCGAACGCCGTGAGGTGCTTCTTCTGCGGCACGCTCCAGGTGCGGATGGGGATGTCGCGCACGGTCACCGCGTCGGAGCCCGCGAGATCGCCCATGCACATGGCGATGAGGTAGCTCGACAACAGCGGCGTCTCGGCGAACGCGATCTGACGCTCGCCGGCCTGCGCGCCGGACACGGGCTCGTCGCGCTCGATCTTGCCGTTCGAGATGACGACCGCGTCCTTGGGGATCTGCAGCAGCGTGATCTTCCAGCGCGCCTTGAACGCGGGCTCGTCGAAGCACGGGAACACGCGGCGCGCGTCGGCGGCCTCGAACTGCGTCACCGCGGTGGGTCCGGCGCGATAGAGGCCGCGCAGGCCCGGGGAGAACTTCCCCGTCCAGGCGAGGTCGAGCACGGCCTGGCCCTTGGGCAACTCCTCCGCGAACGTCAGCGTGATGGTCTCGCTCTCGGCGTCGACCGTGGACTTCTCCACGCGGATGGCCTTGCCGGGCACGCGCGCGCGCGAACGCTCGAGGTTCAGGTCGATCGCGTGCAGCACGATCTCCTTCTTGGCCGCGCCCAGGTCCAGCGCGAGCTCCATGCGGCCTTCGAAGCTGCCCGCCTTCAAGTCGGGCGCGAGGTGCGCGTCGTAGCGGGTGGGCCGGACGTCGAGCGGGAGGCGGAAGTTCTTTCCAAGCGGCACGGCGTGCTCCTCGGTGGTGGCGGTGAAGCGGCGCGCAGAGTACCGCAATCTCCTGGTCAACGGCCGAGCAAGAGCGCGGCGCAAAAGACGAGCAAGATTCCGCTCCAGGCGCGCGTGCTGAGGCGCTCGCCGACGACGAGAAGTCCCCACAGCGGCGCGAAGGCGATGGACGAGTTGCGCAGCGTGGACACCCAAGCGGCGCCCCTGCCCTGCATGGCGTAGAGCGCGAGCAGGAAGGACACGACGCATGCGACGGAGCCGGCGATGAGCGGGAGCGGCGCGGCGCGGAAGGCGCTCTGGAGGCGCGCCTTGAGGCCGCCGTGCGGGCCGCTCTGGCGCGCGAGGACCAGGAGCGCGAGCGGCGAGGCGAGCGAGAGCGAGGTGGCGTTGAGCACGAGGACGTCGGCGCCGTGCGTGAGCGCGACCTTGTAGACGAGCGAGTACGTGGCGTTGAACACGGCGACGATGAGGGCCCACACAAGGCCCGCCTTGCTGGCCGTGCCCGCCTGCTGGTCCGCGCGCACCGGCGAGAGCAGGACGAGGCCGCACAAGAGCAAGGACAAGGCGCCGCCTGCGCGCCAGCCGAACTCCTCGCCGAGCAAGAGATGCGACGCGGGCCAGAGGAACAAGAGCGGCGCGCCGCGCGAGATCGCGTACACGGCGGCGAGCGGTCCGATGCGCAGGGCCTGTCCGAGCGCGACGAAGTAGCATCCCTCCGCGGCGGCGGCGACGAGGCCCCACTTGAAGGAGGTGCGCGCGGCCTCGGGCTCGTGGTGCAACACGAACGCGCCCAGGATCGCGAGGAGCCCGCTGCCGACGGCGACGATGCTGGTCGCGGCCTGGACGTCCTTCTGCCTGCGGATCGCGGCGTTCCACCCTGCGTGCAGGATGGCCGACAAGAGCACCAGAGGGACCGAGAGCGCTGGGTCCACGATCACTCGTCGTCGTACATGCCCATGCCGTGCGTACTCGTGGGCGCGCCGCGCGAGAGCTGGTTCAGGTGCTTGCCGGCTGCCAGGACGGCGATGCTGCGATCGTCGAGGCCGACGTGGCGCGCGACCCAGCCGGTGCCCTTGCGCTCGATGATTCCCACTGAGCACGGATAGTCGAAGCGACGCGGGCCGGCGCTGGCGGGGTTGAAGTACCAGACGCCCCCGATGCGCTCGTCGTGCGGCAAGTGGCTGTGGCCGAAGATGACCACGTCGGCCGGCTCCTTCTTGAGCAGCGCGGCCACCTCTGCGCGCGGCGACTGCGGGCGGTCGAGGATGTGCGTGAGGAAGAACTTCATGCCGCCGAGCGTGACGCGCGCGTGCTCGCGGGCCGGGCCGAGGCGGAAGTTGTCGATGTTGCCGGCGACGGCGGTGAGCGGCGCGATGGCCTTGAGCTCGTCAAGGATGTCCTCGTCGCCGATGTCGCCCGCGTGGAGGATGTGGTCGACGCCCGAGAACGCCTCGAAGACGCCGGGGTGCAGCTTGCCGTGCGTGTCGCTGATGACGCCGATCTTCATCGCGCGCCTCGGTGCTTGTGCAGGAACGCGGCGAGCGCCTGCGTGACGGCCTCGGGCTCTTCCATCGACGACGAGTGTCCGGCGCGCGGGATGACCACGGTCTCGCAGCCGCGGATGAGCGCAGCAGTACGCCGGCCGCGCGCGGGCACGACGGCGGCGTCCTCTTCGCCGATGAGCATCATGGTGGGGCACTGGATTCGCGCGAGCTCGGAGAGCACGTCCTCGCGGAAGGCCACGCCCATCAGGGCCGGGATGGCGCCGCGCGGGTCGTTGTTGGACATGAACTCGCGCAATTCGTGCAGGCGCGCGGCGCGTGAGGCGTCGGCGCGGAACGTCTTGCCGAACATCTTGCGCGTGGCCTCACCCATGAACGGACGCAGGCCCACGAACTTCGCCAGGAAGCCGAGCACGGCGTAGCGCGGGCGATTGAGCAGCGGCTCCTTGTCGGCGGCGGTGTTGAGCAACATCAGCGAGCGGATCAATTCCGGCCTGCGCGCTGCGATGCGCATGCCCACGAAGCCGCCCATGGAGAGGCCGGCCCAGTGCACGGGGCCGAGCTTCAAGGCCTCGATGAGCGCCACCGCGTCGAGCCAGATCTCGTCGATGCCGTAGCCGCGCTGCGTGATCTCGCTCTGGCCCTGCCCGCGGTGATCGAAGGCGATGCAGCGGTACTCGCGCGAGAGGGCCGCGCGCTGCGCCTCGAACATGCGGCCGCTCCAGAAGAGCCCGTGCGAGAACACGATGGTCTCGGGGCCGGCGCCGCTCTCCTCGTAGTACAGCGAGACGCCGTTGACGGAGACCTTGGGCATGGGGCGCATCCTAGCGTTCGTGCGGTCGCGGACAAGCGCGCAGGAGGAGAACCTCGCGCGCGCCCGTTGCGCTCCTGCGGTCCAGCGTGCTACCCCGCGCCCCGTGCTGCTCGCCGCCACCAGCCCGCAGTGGATCAAGCTCGCCGTCGAGAGGTTCGACGCGGTGCTGGTCGATCACGCGCACTGCGAGAAGAAGGCCGCGGCGCACGCGCTGTCGATGCTGGCGGCGTTCCCGAACGAGCCGGGCCTGGCGCGGGCGATGGCGCGGCTCGCGCGCGAGGAGTCGGGGCATCTGGCGCAGGTGCTGCGGCTCCTGGAGCAGCGCGGCTTGGAGCTCGGCAAGGACCCGGGCGATCCGTACGCGCAGGCGCTGCAGAAGCACGTGCGCGCGCCGGCGCAGGAGCGGCTCTTGGACAAGCTCTTGATCTCGGCGCTCATCGAGGACCGCTCGCGCGAGCGGCTGGAGCTGCTGGCGAAGCACCTGAGCGATCCCGAGCTCAAGACGTTCTACCAGCGGCTCGCCGAGGCCGAAGCGGGCCACGGGAGCCTGTTCGTGCGCTTCGCCAAGAAGGCGGCGCCGGACGCGTTCGAGGCGCGCTTCGCCGAGCTGCGCGCGATCGAGGCGAGGCTCATCGAGACGCTGCCGATCCGCGCTGCGATTCACTGAAGGCGGTCGCGAGGCGAAGGCGATCTCTCGAGGGGACCCCGCTCACGCGATGATTCACCGCGGAGACGCAGAAGCGCAGAACGAAAGAATTTCTGCGTGCCGGCGTCTCTGCGGTGAGTGATCGGGCGAGAACCCACTTTCATCGAAGCCTCGACTGCTAGCGCCTGGGCGGCTTGGGCGCTGGCGGTGTGGCCGTCGCACCATCTTCCGGCCACGGGTGCCGCGGGTACTTGCGCATCAGCTCCTTGCGCACCGCCGGATAGTGGCGCACCCAGAAGCCCGCGAGGTCCTGCGTGACCTGCTGCGCGCGGCCATTCGGGGCGAGCAAGTGACACACCAGCGCCACGCGGCCGTTGCACACCGTGGGCGTCCTGGCCATGCCGAAGAAGTCCTGCAGGCGCGACTCGATCGCGGGCGGCTGGCCGGACGTGTAGGTGATCTTCGCGCGGCGCCCGCCGGGGAGCTGCAACGACTCCGGCGCGAGCTGACCCAAGTGACGCTCGGCGCCGTCGCCTGCGTTCTGGATCAATTGCTGCAGCAGATTTCCCTCGCGCAGTTGGGCGAGCGAGGCGCGGCCCTCACAGAGCGAGCGCAGCGCGGCGTCCACGGCAGCGTCGTCGGGCGCGGTGAGGTTCAGCTCGGGGCACGCCTTCGCCACCAGCTCCAAGCGGGCGCGCGTCTGCGCGAGTTGCTCCGGATCCGCGAACGTGTGCACGCCGCGCGACCTCGCCTCCACGAAGAGCACCTCGGCCGCACGCGCCGCCTCGCGCTCGTCGTCGAGCTTCACCGCGCGCTGGCTCTCCTCCAGCGCGAGCTCGAGATACGAGAGCTTCGACACCGCCTCCACGCGCTCACGCGCGCGCTCCCACTTGAGCTCCACGCTGTCGGTGATCGAGTCGGCGAAGAGATCGAGCAGCCACTCAGCCTCGATGGCCGACGCCAGCCGCACCTTCACGCCGCGGCTCTGCTGCTCCTTGCGCTCCTCCACGTCGAGCGCGAGCAGGAGCGGCGCCTCGCGCACCACGGACGACGGCGAAAGCTGCGCGGAGCCGCCGGTGCAGAGCAGCAGCTCCGCGCCGCCCGGTGTGCGCCTGCGCGCGACGCGATCGGGAAATCCCGAGAGCAGCGAGATCGACACGGCCTCGTCCATCTGCCGCGCGCCCAGGCCCTTCTCTTGCGGCTGCAGCAGGCGCTCGAGCTGCTGCCGCGATTGATCCGCGCGCCGGGTCGAGCCCGCGTCGAGCCCCAGCGCGCGCAGACGCTGTCCATCGAAGCGGGAACGCGAGGCCTCGCGCATCAGCTCCCATTGCTCGAGCACATCGGACGGGCCGGTCGGACCTCCCGCGCGCAGGCCGTCACGACTGCGGAGATCGCCCTCGCCGAGCAGGGCAGCCACCGCGCACCCTCCCCGCCCGGCGCCGCGCGATTCGGCCTCGTGCACGATCCGCGACAGCCGCGGATGCAGCGGGAGCTTGGCGCAGCGGGCGCCGAGCGGCGTGATCTCCAGCGTGCCGAGAAAGCCCGAGCGCTGGGCCTGCGCGCGCGCCTTCTGCAGGAGGCCCAAGCGCAGCAGGAGCTCCTCGCCCGCGTGCAGCGCGCCTTCATCGGGCGCGTCGAGCCAGGGCAGCTCGCGCGGAGACAGACCGGCCGCGTGCAGCTCCAGCAGGGCCTCCGCGAGATCGAGCCGCTGTACCTCGGGCGCGTGGTGCGCCGGGCGCGCGTTGTAGTCGTGCTGCGTGTACAGGCGGTACGCGATGCCAGGCCGCGTGCGTCCCGCCCGGCCCGCGCGCTGCTCGGCGGAGGCGCGCGAGATCTTCTGCACCTCCAGCGTCGGCAGGCCCGTCCACGGCGAGTGGCCCGCGATGCGCGCGAGGCCCGCGTCGATCACGCACGTCACGCCGTCGATGGTCACCGAGGTCTCGGCGACGTTGGTCGCGAGGATGACCTTGCGGCGCGGATTCGGCGCGATGGCGCGGTCCTGCTCGTCGGGCGGCAGGTCGCCGTGCAGCGGCAGGAGCACGAGGCCGCGGTGCTGCGCGAGCTCTTCACAGGCGCGCTCGCACTGGCGGATCTCGGACGCGCCCGGCAGGAACACGAGCACATCGCCCTCGGTCCCGGGCACGGTCGCGCGGCGCACGGCGGCGGCCACCTGGTCCTGCAGCCAGCGCTCGTCGGGCTTCTCCAGATGGACCACCTCGACGGGAAAGCGCCGGCCCTCGCTGCGCACCACGGGCGCGTCCAGGTGCTCGGCCAGCGGCGCCGCGTCGAGCGTGGCCGACATCACCACGAGCTTGAGATCGGGCCGCCTGCCCGAGCGCACCAACTGGAGGAGGCACGCGAGCGCGAGATCGCCCTGCAGATGGCGCTCGTGGAACTCGTCGAGCACCACCACGGTGACGCCCGGCAGCGTGGGCTCGGCGAGCAGCCTGCGCGTCAGCACGCCCTCGGTGACGTAGCGAATCCGCGTGCGCGGGCCGCCGACATCCTCGAAGCGCACGGTGTAGCCGATGGTCTCGCCGGGCCGCTCTCCGCGCTCTTGCGACACGCGCTTGGCCGACAGGCGCGCCGCCAGCCGCCGCGGCTCCAGCACGATGATCTGTCCTGAGCCCGCGAGGCCCGCATCGAGGATGGCCGGCGGCACGCGCGTCGTCTTGCCCGCGCCCGGCGGCGCTTCGAGCACGACGGACGGCCCCTCGCGCAGCGCTTGGAGCAGCGCGGGCAGCGCATCGTCGATGGGGAGCGGCGAGAGCCTCGGCACGGGGCCTCTGTACTTGCTACAACCCGGGCATGTCCAACACAGACACAGAGTCCCTGTCCCTCCAAGACCGCTACGCGCCCCAGAACAAGTGCTTCGGCTGCGGCCCGATGAACGACCAGGGCCTGCGCATCAAGAGCTTCCCGCGCGGCGACGAGGTGGTGTGCGAGTTTGTGCCCAGCCCGCACCACCAGGCGTTCCAGGGCGTGCTCAACGGCGGCATCGTCGGCGCGCTCCTCGACTGCCACTCGAACTGGACCGCCATCCACGCCATCATGCAGCGCGATCACCTCGACGCCGCGCCCGCGATGGTGACGGCGGATTTCCACGTCACGCTCAAGCGGCCCACGGCCCTCGAATCCAAGCTGACCATCCGCGCCAAGCCCGTGGACGTGCAGGCCGACGGCGTGGTGGTGGAGGCGACCATCGAGGCGAACGGCAAGATCACCTCGACCTGCCGCGGGACGTTCGTGGCCGTGAAGCCGGGGCATCCGGCGTATCATCGGTGGTGATGCAGTCCGCGGTGATCCTGGAGGGCGTGCTCGCCCGATCATTCACCGCAGAGGCGCAGAAGCGCAGAAGATCTCTGTGGTCCATGATCGGTGCCCGCATCTACTCCGACTTTTTCAGCGCTTCGGCGCCTCTGCGGTGGATCGTCGCCCTTGCACTTCACGACGATGCGGAGGTGTAGCGCGCCAGCGAGCGCAGCCACACGAACCGCGCGATCAGGAAGAACGCCACCGAGCCCAGGAGCGCGCCCACCGCGTTCGTCCACTCCAGCTTGCCGAGCACGGCCAGCGCGGGCACGGTCGTCATCAGCGCCAGCGGCAAGACGAAGGTGAAGATGATGCGCAGGACACCGCCGAAGATGGTGGTGGGCCAGCGCGCGAGATCGAACGTGGAGGTGAAGAGGAAGAACAGGTTGTCCACGCGCACCGCGACGAAGGCGATGGACACCACCAGGAGCGCGATCGAGTAGAGCACCGCCAGCGCCGAGAGCAGGAGCACGAAGGAGAGCGCGAGATCGCCCGGCGACGGCCAGCGGCCCATGCGCACGAAGGCGGTGACGATGAGGCCCAGCCCGCACACGAGGTCGACGATGCGCGTGGGCGAGAGCTTGGAGAACGACACCAGGAGCTGCGCGTCGGCGGGCTTGATGAGCACGAAGTCGAGCGTGCCGTTGCGCACCTGCTCGATCACCGCGAGCAGGCTGGGCGAGAGCGTGCCCTCGAGCACGCCGGTGAGGAAGGTGAACCAGCCGAGCACGATGAGCATCTCGTCGCGCGTCCAGCCCTCGACCGACTGGCGCTGGCCGAAGACGACGAGCAGCGGCACGACGGCGGTGGCCACGCGCACCAGCGTGAGCAAGGCCTCGCCGAGCGCTTCGACCCGGTACTGCAGCGCCTGCACCGCCGACACGCGGGCGAGCGCGCGGGCCACTCGCAACAGGCTCGCGAAGCCGCCCGAGGAGGATTCGGGGATCGGGCCGGCCGCGGACTCAGCCACCGAAGGCCCCGAAGCGCGAGAGCCCGCGCCGCCAGAGCCAGAGCGCGACCACGCCGAAGCCTGCCACGTACGCCCACTGCGCCGCCATCAGCTCCAGCGCGTGCGCGTGCGAGAGCCGGCCCAGCACGAGCTCGATGGGCAAGGACACGGTGAAGCGGAACGGCAGCACGGCCGTGAGCTGACGCAGCGCGGGCGGGAAGAGATCGAGCGGGATGAGATAGCCCGAGAGCACGAACGACACCGACAGCCAGAGCTGGAACAGGCCGATCGCGCTCTCCATGAACAAGGCCAGCGTGCCCACGATCGCCATGACGAGGAAGGTGATGAGCCACGCGCCGAGCAGCATGGGCAAGAAGAGCGCCCACGCCAGCCAGTCGTGCGTGAGCTTGTCGTGCGCGAAGACGACGAGGAGCACCAGGATGGGCGTGGCGACGAGCGCGCGCAGCGGGAAGGCGGCCAGGTTCTCCGCGGCGTAGGCGACGAACGGGTGCAGCGGACGCAGGAGACGCAGCGAGAGCGTGCCGCTGCGGATCTCCATCGACATCTCCCACACCACCCAGCAGCCGGTGAGCACGCGCACCATCAGGCTCGTGAGGTAGTAGGCGGTGAAGTCGGCGCTGGAGTAGCCCGCGACCGGTCCGCTGCGCGCGACGGCCGACCAGAGCGCGAGCATGACCAGCGGCATGTTGGTCGTGAGCATCCAGATCACGAACTCGGCGCGGTAGGCGACGGCCGAGGCGATCCCCGCGCGCCACAGGCCCGGCCACGCACGCCAGCCCGCGCGCAGGCTCTCGGTCCAGGAGGTCTCGCGGTCGTCGGCGCTGGAGATGGGCTCGCGCGCGATCGATTGCGCCTGCGCGCTCATGTGCCGACCGCCTGGATGGCGCGCCCGTGCGCGAAGAGGTCGCGCATCACGTCCTCGAGCGGCGGATCCTCGACCGACAGATCCACGAGCGGCAGCGTGGCCATCGCGCGCTGCACCGCGCCCTGCAGCTCGGCCTGCGTCACCACCAGCACCGCGCTCGTCGGCGCGCGCTCGACGACCGAACCCAGGCCTTGCAGCTCGCGCTCCTCCACCTCGCGCGAGAAGCGCAGCTTGAGCCGCTTGTCGGGCCGCGTGCGCTTGACCAGCTCGTCGAGCGGGCCGTCGTGGATGAGGTGCCCGTGGTCGATCACGATGACGCGCGGACACAGCGCCGCCACGTCGTCCATGTAGTGGCTCGTGAGCAGCACCGTGGCCTGAAAGCGCTCGTTGTACGAGCGGATGAACTTGCGCACGGTGGCCTGCATCTGCACGTCGAGGCCGATGGTGGGCTCATCCAGGAAGAGCACCTTGGGCCGGTGCAACAGTGCGCACGCGAGCTCGCACTTCATCCGCTCGCCCAGCGAGAGCTGCCGCGTGGGCTTGCCCAGGAGGTCCTCGAGCTCGAGCAGCGCCGTCAGCTCGGCCACGGTCTCGTCGTAGGCGCGCTTGGGGATGTCGTAGATGGAGCGGTTGAGCAGGAACGTCTCCGACGGCGGCAGATCCCACATGAGCTGCTGCTTCTGGCCCATCACCAGCGTGATCTGCTTCAAGAACGCGTGTGCGCGCTTCTGCGGGACGTGCCCCGCCACGACCACCTTTCCCGAGGTCGGGTGCAAGAGGCCCGAGAGCATCTTGAGCGAGGTGGTCTTGCCTGCGCCGTTCGGGCCGAGGAAGCCCACGCGCTCGGCGGGCTCGATGTGGAACGACACGCCGTCGACCGCGCGCACCTCAGTCGTGGGCCGGCTCCACAGGGAGCGCAGCGCCGCCGCGAGCCCGGGTGGGCGTTTGTGCACCTTGTAGATCTTCGTCAATTGTTGCGCGTCGATCATTGGATGGACCGAGTCTGCGTTAGAATCGGGCGCATGTCATCGGACCTGTCCAGCGACGACGTGCGGCAGCTTCGCTCGCTGTTCCTGCGGGAGCTGCTCGAGGGCCTCCGGCGCGCGCGTGCCGCTCACGCACAACTAACGCACGCGGGCGGAGACGACAAGGCGCTGCAAGAGCTGCGCGGCTTCTTCCACAGGGTGGCGGGCACGGCGGCGAGCGTGCAGCTCACCATGCTGGGCCGGCTGTGCGCGGCGTGCGAGGGCGCGGCGGATCTCGTCGTCGAGAGCGCGGTGCCGGTGAGCCGCACGGCGCTCAACGTCTTCAACGACGGCCTCAAGGGCGTGGAGGCCGTGCTCGAGAGCGAGGGCGCGGTCGAGAGCGAGCCGGGCCTGCCGCCGATGCCGCAGCACCCCGAGCCTTCGCCGGTGCTGACGCTCGATGGGCGCGCGTGGCGGGTGCTGGTGATCGACGACGATCCGTTCTCGGCGCGCCTGCTCGACAACGTGCTGCGCTCCGCGGGCCTCGCCAGCACCACCTGCAGCGATCCGAGCCGGGCTTTCGACGTGGTGCAGGAGGAGATGCCGGACCTCATCCTGCTCGACGTGGTGATGCCGGAGCAGGATGGCTTCGAGCTGTGCCGCCGCATCCGCACGCACCCCGCGCTGCAGCTCACGCCCATCATCTTCGTCACCCGCAAGGGCGACGTGGAGCAGCGCGTGCGCGGGCTGCAGATGGGCGGCAACGACTACGTGGCCAAGCCGTTCGAGCCACAAGAATTGGTCGCGCGCGTGCGCTCGCACCTGCAGCGCCTGGCCGAGCTGCGCGAGATGGCGATTCGGGATGGCCTCACCCGCTGCTTCAACTCGAAGTACTTCAAGTCGCGCCTGGAGACGGAGATCATCCGCGCGCGGCGCTACGGCAGCGAGCTGACGCTGGGCATCCTCGACGTGGACCACTTCAAGCGCATCAACGACACCTTCGGGCATCCGGCGGGCGACGCGGTGCTGGCGCACCTGGCCTCGCTGCTCACGGCCTCGGTGCGCTCGACGGACGTGGTGGCGCGCTACGGCGGCGAGGAGTTCGGCATCATGCTCATCGAGGCCGCGGTGCCGGAGGCGGCCATCATCATCAACCGTCTGCGCGAGCGCATCGCGCGGCATCAGTTCGTGGTGCCGGCGCTGGCGGGCGGCGACCTGAACGTCTCGTGCACGGTGAGCATCGGCCTCGCGTCGCTGCGCCCTGGTGAGGAGATGGGGCCGATCCTGGCGCGCTCGGACGCGGCGCTGCTGGAGGCCAAGCACAACGGGCGCAACCAGGTGCGCGTGGCGCCGTAGCCGCAGCAGCGGACGCGGCGGGGCGAGCTCGAGGCGTCAGCGCTCGACGGCCGAGAGCTCCGCCATCAAGAGCTGCGCCACCTGCCGCACGCGCGGGATGTCCAGCGCCGACTTCGCGCACACGAGGTAGGCGGTGCCCCGCGCGAAGGGCCCGAGATCGATCTTCAGCGGCACGAGGCCATGCGGCGGCGAATGGCGGTGACGCAGCTTGGGCAGCACCACCGCGCCCACTCCCGCGCGCGCCGCGGCGAAGTTCACCAGGAAGTTGTCGGAGCTGAACATGGGCACGAAGCCCGGGATCGCCTCCTCGAGCTGCGGGTTCGGCGGCAGCGCAGTGTACGGCGGCGCCCACGCGATCCACGGCAGGTCGGTGAACTTCGGCCGCTTGGGCAGCCGCGCGGCCACCGAGCGCGCGACGTAGATGGCGTTCTCGTGCTCGAAGCGGCCCACCTCCGTCAGCTCTGGCTGCGCGGGCGCGCGTGGGCGCAAGGCGAGCTCGGCCTCGCCGCGCGCGAGGTCCAGGTAGCTCACGGTCGACAGCACTTGCAGACGCAGGCCCGGGCTCTTCTTCAACATCCAGGCCGCGAACGGCGCGAGCAGATCGAAGCAGATCCACGGCGGCGCGGTCACCCGCACGAGGCCCCGCGGCGCGCGATCCGTCGAGGCCGCCGCGCGGGAGAGCTCGCCCGCCCACTCCGCCATCTTGCGCGCCGGCTCCACCAGCCGCTCGCCCGCCGTGGTCAGCGTGGCGCCCGACGGGCTGCGCAGGAACAGCTTGGCGCCGAGCCGGTACTCCAAGAGCGCCAGCCGCCGGCTCACGGTGGGCTGGCCGATGCCCACCGCGCGCGCGGCACGGCTCACGCTGCCCGTCTCGGCCACCGCGAGGAAGAGCTGCGCGTCCTCCCAAGGGATATCCATGAATGCATGACATCATGGCATCTTCGCCATTTCCAGCACATCCGCGCATGACTAGATTCTCGCGCATGGACCACACCTCAGGAGCTCCGATGCGCACCACTCTGGCAGCCGCCCTCGCCCTCTCGCTCAGCTCGCTCGCCTGCGCCGCCACCAGCCACGGCGTGCGGCCGTCCACGCTCGGCACGTCCAGCTCGTCGGACGCGCTGGAGGCCGTCATCGACCAGCCCGGCCCGGTGACGCTGGAGACGATCAAGGTCTGCGACTGGGTCGTCGATCGCAGCGGCCTCATCAACCTCGATCACCCCAAGGCCAAGGAGGCGAAGCTCACCGACGGCGATGAGCCCATCCAGGTCTACTTCTACGCGCTGCACCACCCGACGCAGGGGCTCTTCATCGTCGACTCGGGCTTCGAGAAGAAGCTGCGCGACGATCCGTCCAATTCGGCCTTCGGTTGGATGGTGCGCAAGTTCGCCGACCCGGCCAAGATGAAGTGGGGGACGCCGCTGGGCGACTGGCTGCCCCAGCAGCGCGAGCCGCTCAAGGGCATCTTCCTCACGCACCTGCACCTGGATCACGTCGGCGGCGTGCCGGACCCGCCCGCGGGGACGCTCGTCTACACGGGCCCGGGTGACTCGGCCGACAGCAAGTTCAGCAACCTCTTCGTGCAGGGGTCCACGAACCGCTCGCTCGACGGCAAGGACCTCATCGAGTGGCAGTTCAAGCCGGACGCGGGCAAGCGCTTCCAGGGCGTGCTCGACGTCTTCGGCGACGGCTCGGTGTGGGCGCTGTGGACGCCGGGCCACACGCCGGGCTCAGTGGCCTTCCTGGTGCGCACGCCCAAGGGCCCGGTGCTGCTCACGGGCGACACGAGCCACACGCGCTGGGGCTGGGAGCACCACGTGGAGCCCGGCTCGTTCACGAGCGACCAGGCGCAGAACGCGGTGAGCCTGGAGGCCTTGGAGAAGCTGGTGGCGGCGCACCCGAAGATCGAGGTGCACCTCGGGCACCAGGAGTAGCTACAGGCGGAACCCCTTGATGAGCTCGCTCACGCGCTGCGCGAGGCCCTTCAAGGTGTCGGCGGCCTGCGTGGTGGATTCGAGGCGCTGCATGGTCTCGTCCATCATGCGGGTCTGCTCGGTGACGGCGCCGAAGATCTGCGTGATGCCCGCGTTCTGCTGCGAGACGGCCGCCGCGATCTGACGCACGGCCGCGGAGTTGTCCTTCACGATCTGCGACAGCTCCTTCATGTTCTCGCCCGAGGTCTTCACCTGCAAGAGGCCGCCCTCGATGCGCTGCGAGCCGCGCTCGGTCATGGCCACCGCGCCTCGGATAGCGCCGCCGATGTCGTCGAGGATCTCGCGCACGCGGTTGGTGGCTTGGATGGACTGGTCGGCGAGGCTGCGGATCTCGCGCGCCACCACCGCGAAGCCCTTGCCGTGCTCACCCGAGCGCACGGCCTCGATGGCGGCGTTGAGCGCGAGCATGTTCGACTGGTCGGCGAGGTCCTTCACCGTCTGCGTGATGCCGCCGATCTGCGCGGTGCGCTCGGAGAGCTGCGCGATCTTGTGCGCGATCTCGTCCACCTGCGCCCGGATGTCGGTGAGGCCGCCCAGGCTGCGCTCGATGGCGGTCTCGCCGCTGGAGGACACCTGGTCGGCCTTCTCCGCGAGGCGGATCACGGTCTCGGCCTTCTGCGCGGCCAGCAGCGAGGTCTGCTTGATCTCCTGCGCGGTGACCTGCGTCTCCTGGAGCGCGGTGGCCTGGCGGGTGATGGTCTGGCTCTGCTCGCTCGTGCTGCTGCCGAGATCGCGCGCGGATTCGCTGAGCAGCTTCACCGACTCCTGCAGCGCGGAGAGCACCGTCTTGAGCTTGCCGATCATGAGCGTGAACGCGGCCGCCAGCTCGCCCACCTCGTCGTCGCTCATCGCGTCCACCTCGACGGTGAGATCGCCCTCCACCACGCGTGAGGCCAGGAGCGTCAGGCGGCGCAGCGGCCGCGTGAGCCGGCGGCCCACCGTGAGCGCGATCAGGGCCGCGACGCCCAGCGCGATCAGCGTCACCAGCGTGAGCCGGAGCTGCGCCTCGTGCAGGCGATCGTTGATCTCGGTCGGGTCCACGCCCACGTGCACGATGGCCCCGCTCGCCGCCGCGTCGGGCACGTCGAACACGGGCTTGTCGTCGAGGCGGATCGAGCTGATCGCGTTCGTCTCCCGGAGCACGCGCGGATCCTGCAGCGGCGGCCGGCTCTCGAACGTGTGCGCGATGATGGTGCCGCTCGAGCTCACCACCTCGATGTAGGCGAGCTTCCCCTCGCGCTTGACCGACTCCAGCGTGGCCTTCACCGCCGAATCCGGCATCTCCACCAGCGCCGCCGAGAGCGTGACCGCGATGGCCTTGCCGCGCTCCAGGGCCTCGCGCTGCAGCACGTCGCGGAAGTAGCTCATCTCGACGATGGCGATGAGCGTCGCGAAGAGCACCAAGGTGACCACGGTCAGGAGCGTGATCTTGGCGAGCTACTGCGAGTACCAGCGCCCACGGGGACGAGCGGCTTCGGTGCGTGCGTTCATGCGAGCTCCAGGATGAGCGGCGCGATGCGGTCGAGCGCCACGAGGTCTTGCGCGGCCCCCAGCGTGTGCGCGGCGTGCGGCATGCCGAACACGGCGGAGGTGGACGAATCTTGAGCGAAGGTGCGGCCGCCCGACTTGCGCAGCGCGAGCAGGCCGCGGGCGCCGTCGTCGCCCATGCCGGTGAGGACGAAGCCGAGCGCCTGGCCGCCGAGCACGGCCAGCGACGTGAGCAGGCGGTCGCCCGAGGGCGCGTAGGGGCCGTCGGAGAAGGGCGTGCGCAGGCGGCCCGCCTCCCACTCGAGGTCGCAGTGATCGGGAGGCAGCCACACGCCGGCCTCCGCGGGCTGGCCGTGCCGGGCCAGCTTCACCGGCAGCGGCGACGCCGCGGAGAGCCAGCGACGCAGGCCCTCGGTGAAGCCGGGGGCGATGTGCTGCGCGAGCAGGACGGGCACCGGGAGATTCGCGGGCAGCGCCGAGAGGATGCGCGCGAGCACCGGAGGGCCGCCCGTCGAGGCAGCGATGCCGATGGCCTTGAGGCTGCCGCGCGCCGGGCGCGCCTCGGGGACGCGCGGAGAGCCCTGCAGCGGCGTGAGCCCCCGCACGCGACGCACCACGGGGACCTCCACCATCAAACGCACCGCCTCGGCGACCTTCGCGCCCCACGCGCGCAGGCCCGCCTCCGACGCGAGCGGCTTGGGCACGAGCTCCAGCGCGCCCGCGGCGACCGCGCGAAACGACAGGTCGAGCTGCTCGGCCTCGGTGACGCCGCACACCAGGAGCACGCGCGCGGGGGCGTCGGCCATGATCGCCTCCGTCGCCTGCAGGCCGTCGAGGCCGGGCATGCGCACGTCCATCGTCACCACGTCGGGCCGCAGCGCCTTGCACAGCGCGACCGCCTCGTGGCCGTCGGCGGCCTCTCCCACCACCTGGACGCCGTGCTCGGTGAGCATCGCCGCCAGCGCGGCGCGCGCGGTCTGCGAGTCGTCGGCGATGAGCACGCGGATGGGCTTGGCGCTCACGCGACACCTCCGCGGCGCCGCGCGATCACGCCCGCGACCTCGGTGAGCAAGCGGCCCGAAGCGCACTCCTTCTTGCTCAGATAGCCATCGGCGCCCGCGGCCAGGCCCTCGGCTCTGTCGGCCTCGGAGTCGCGCGCGGACACGAGCACGATGGGTGTGGCGGCCGACCCCGGCAGCCCGCGCACGGTGCGGGTGAGCGCGAAGCCGTCCATCTCGTCCATCCCGATGTCGGCGACCAGCACCTGATACGTGTTGTGCTTGAGCTGCTCCAGCGCCACCTCGCCGCTCGAGGCGGTGTGCACGACGAAGCCGCCCGCCTCCAGCGCCGTGCGATGCAGCGCGCGCGCGGTGAGCGAGTCATCGACGACCAGGGCACGCCGCACGGCCGCGGTCACGGGCTCGACCGCGCGCTCCGGCTGGATGAGCCAGTCGGGCCGCAGGATGAGCACCAGCTCGCCGCGCGCCAGCGTCGCCGCGCCCTGCCACGCTGGCAGCTCGCGCACCTCGCTCGGCAGCGGGCGCACGAAGAGCTCGCGATCGCCCAGCACCTCGTCCACGGCGATGGCCACGCGCTGTCCGTGCAACTGCACGATGAGCAGCGGCCGGCCCTCGAGCGGCGGCTCCGGCTGGCGCAGGCCCAAGAGCGCGCCCAGCTCCTGCACCGGCACCAGGCGCTCGCGGTACTCGAGCTGCACGCGGTTGCGGCCCAGCTTCAGCTCGGTGGCGATGACCGCGCGCGACGATTCGATGGCCGCCATCGGCACGCCCAGCGTGTGCTCACCCACGCGCACCACCAGGATGGGCGAGCTCCCGAGCACGGCCGGCAGCGAGAGCAGAAAGCGCGTGCCCTGCCCCTGCGTGCTCTGCACCTCGACCTGGCCCTGGAGCTGCTGGAGCTGCGCGCGCACCACGTCGAGGCCCACCCCGCGCCCCGACAGCTCGCTCGCTTCGGCGCGCGTGGACAGGCCCGCGCGGAAGATGAGCTGCATGAGCTCGTGCACGGGCAGCACCGCCGCCTGCTCGGGCGTGTACAGGCCGGCGCGCACCGCGGCCTCGCGGATGCGCGCGAGGTCCAGGCCGCCGCCATCGTCGGCCACCTCGAGGAAGAGGATGTTGCCCTGCTGCTCGACGCGGATGGTGATCGAGCCCTCGCGGTGCTTGCCGCGGCGCTCGCGCTCCGCGGGGTCCTCGAGGCCGTGGTCGACCGCGTTGCGCACGAGCTGGACCAGCGGGCCACGCAGGGCGTCGAGCACGCGGCGGTCGAGCGACACCTCGCCGCCCACCACCGAGAGCCGGCCCTCCTTGCCCGCCTGGCGGCACAGATCGCGGACGGCGCGGTGCAGCGGCTCGAGCACGGTGCGCACGGGCAGCGTGGTGATGGCCTTGAGGCCCTCCTCGAGCGCGGCCACGATGTCGCCGGCCTGCTCGCCATCGGCCGCGAGCTGGCGCGAGACGCCCATCAGGAGCGCGCGGGTCTCCACGGTCTGCCCCTGGATCCCGAGCCGCGCGAGCTGTTGCACCGTGCGGTCCAGCTCGCGCCGGCGCTCGTCGAGGCGCAGCCGCAGCTCGCGCAGGCGCTCCACCTCGGAGAGGATGCCGACCACCTGCCGCGCGCCGACGCGCCACCCCTCGTCATCGCTGCTCGGCTCCTCGGACGGGGGCTTGCTGGACCCGTTCGCGTGCAGCGCAGGCTGGCTCGGCTGGCCCTTCGCGGGCGGCTGCGACGTCACGATCGGCGGCACCGGCGTCTGCCGCTGGGGCGGCGCGCCCGGCCGCGCGGCCTCCTGCTCGGCCTCCTCGGCGGCGCGCTCCAGCACGCGGTGCACGGCGATGAGATCCACCTGCTCGCCGCCCAGACCCGCGCGGTACTGGAGGTGCGAGAGGAACGCGTCCAGCGCCTTGAGCAGCGTGTCGGCGAGGCGCCCCGGCAGCGGCCCCTCGTGTCCGCGCAGCGGCAGGAGCGCGTCCTCCATCTTGTGCGCGAGCTCCGACAGGTCCGAGAGGCCGAGCGTGGCCGCGCTGCCCTTGAGCGTGTGCAGGCCGCGCGCGAGGTCATCGAAGCTGCGCCCGCCGCCGCTCTTCTCCAGCTCGAGCAACTGGCGCGTGGCCTTGGCCGCGAGCCCCTTGGCCTCCTCCACGAATCCGGCGATGAGCTGCTCGAGGAGCGCGTCAGCCACGGCGCCCTCCGGCGTCGAAGGCGGCCAGGAGCTTGCGCGGCTCGATGAGGTTCACCTGACGCGGCCCCGGCAGGAGCAGCTCGACGGTCGGCCCGCGGGCGCGCGCGCGCGCCTCCTCCACCAGCGCCAGCGGGAGGCCGATGGGCTTGGGGATCTGCTCGCAGTCGAGCGCGACCAGCCTCGCGCCCGCGTCCACCACGAGCAGCACCGCGGGATCCTCGCGCCAGCCGCGTCCGCCCAGGAGCGACGACAGGGAGAGCGCGGTGAGGATCTGCCCTTGGAAGCGCAGGATGCCCACCACGTGCGGCGGCGACATCGGCACCTG
>JAFEBC010001069.1 GCA_018266095.1 Deltaproteobacteria bacterium | reverse complement strand
TTGCGGCTTTCTCCCTCGACTTGCATGTGTTAGGCACGCCGCCAGCGTTCGTTCTGAGCCAGGATCAAACTCTCCAATTGGAGTCCTGACTTGGGACCTCCGCTGACTGATTAGAGGTCCCTACTGCGCGCGATCCTCAACCCCTCGGCTAGAAAGGTCGAGCCGCGCTCTCAAAGATTGCGGTTGGTCCGCAACTTCTTCGTGGCACTACGCTTCAGTTTTCAAAGACCGCAACCTGCTCGGCGCTTCGAACTTCCGACTGCGTACTGCGTTCCGCCTCGTTCAGCGGGAGGCGGCTTCTACTTCGGTTCGCCGTTGGAGATCAACTTCTTTCTCCACTTTTTTCTTCGGCGACTTCCGGGTGCTTCCGACTGCGGTTCTGCTGCCTTCTGGCCGGCGCCCCGAGGGGTGCCCGTTTCGAAGGGACGCGGTGTATAGCCAAACCGTTTCCCGGTGTCAACAGGGGGTGTGGCGATTCGGAGAACTGGCTGTTGTGTAGTGGTCAAGCGGCTAGAATCAGGGTCTTTTTCGGCGCCGCAGCGGAGCAAAAAAGTGACGCCGACGTGTCGCCGGGGCCCGCGAAGCGCAGCCTCGCCTCGAGCGCCTCACCAGGACTTCCAGGCCTCCTGCACCATCGCCTCGTCACCCACGATGGCCATGATCGGGTTCGCGGCGAGGCAGCTCTGGAGCGCCTCGCGGACGCCGTCGGCGGTGACAGCGTCCAATTCAGCCCGGATTGCAGCAGGTTCCACGGCCAGGCCGAGGGTCGTGCGCGAGTGATAGAGGGCCGCGACGCTCTCGTTGGTCATCTGGCTCCGGGCGACGTGCGCCGCGCGGTCCATGCGACCCCAGGCGAGCTCGTCGGCGCTGATGGGCTCGCGGGCGAGGGCCAGGAGGGTCTGGTGTGTGGTCCGCAGAGAGGCGGCGAGCTTCTCGTTGGCCACGTTGGTCGAGAGCTCGAGCCAGGCCGTGCCTCCCTGCAGGGCGACCGAGGCCACGTCGACGTCGTAGGTCGCGCCGAGCGTGTCGCGCAGGAGGCGCCAGAGGCGGTCCTTGAGCACGGAGGCGGCGATCCGGTGAGTGGCGACGACGGCGCCGGTCGACGCACGGGGCAGAAGGCAACCGAAGCGCAGCTCCGCCTGGGAGCTGCCCGGCCGCGGGGTCTTCAGCAAGCGGGTCTCGACGGGCTCGCCAGTCGCCGCCTTCATCCCTGGAGGCGCGACGATGATCGGCGCGCGCGTCTCCCACTCACCGAACGACTCCTCGACCCATTGGCGCACCATCTTCTCGTCGAAGTCGCCGACGATCGTGAGCGTGCCGTTGTGTGGCGTGCGCACGCCGCGGTTCCACTCGATGGCGCGGTCGTCCGACACGTCGATGAAGTCCTCCTTGGTGGCGCGCCTACCGTACGTCTCGCGCGGGAGCAGCGCGGCCATGAAGGCCTCGTGGG
>JAFEBC010001068.1 GCA_018266095.1 Deltaproteobacteria bacterium | reverse complement strand
GACTGCTCGGGTGCGGGCTCGTCTACAAGCAGCGCAGATCCCCGACGCCAACGTGCAGACATCGAGAGTTGGCCTCGAGCAGTCGTGGGAGTACGCAGGTGGTAGCATTCGACAATTCAAGGGCTATGTCGCCTCGGTCTCTTATCGAGTGCGGGTCGATCAACTCGACAAGGTGGAGCCCCTGCTGATCGACTTGGTCGACGCAGGCGTCAATCACATCGACGCTGTCGAGTTCCTCAGTTCGAGTCTCCGAGACTTGCGCCAGCAGGCTCGCGAACTGGCGGTGCACGCCGCGAAGTCCAAGGCGGACACGTATGTCAAGGCGGCTGGCGCGCGCCTGGGGCCAGTGCTGCACATCGAAGACGTCAATCCAGACATGATGACCCGCGGCGGACACGGACCCAACCTGGACCTCTCGGCGCACAGCGACGAACCGGCAGCAGCGCTGAAGCCGGGCAGCATCACGATCGCAGCGGCGGTGGTGGTCGGCTTTGGACTCCAGCCGACGTAGGCACGCGGCGGTAACCGAGGCGAGAATCCGTTCGGGACTTTGGCCTTCTGCGCCGTGAGCGTATCGCCAAGGGCGGTCAACGCAGGCCGCAGTTCACCGCCGCCTCCACCACCGCCGCCTCGCCCTCCTCCGGCGTCATCGGCTCGACCATGAACGGCCTGAACCGCCCGGCCGCACGCAGCGTCAGATACCCCTGGCAGATCGACAGCAGCACCATCGTCGCGCCCTTCACGCGCCGCTCGTCCGCCTTCGGATACGCGCCCGCCACCGCCGCCGCGAGGAGTTGATACGCGCGTGTCGCGGCACCGGTGAGAACCGCGGGCGGCGACCGGCGCTTGAGCAAGTCGCTCGCGAACATCAGCCGGAACAGCCCCGGCCGCCTGGCGCCCATGTCGAAGCAAGCGCGGACCACGGCCCGCAGACGCGCACGGCCGTTGCCGGAACCAGCGAGCGCGGCCTCGTACCGGTCGCACAGCTGCGTAAACCCCTG
>JAFEBC010001067.1 GCA_018266095.1 Deltaproteobacteria bacterium | reverse complement strand
TGTCGGTGCACGAGGCGCAGAAGCTGCAGCACGACATCATGGGCTACCTGCCGGGCTTCGCTACGCCGCGCATCGTGTGTGACGTGCCGTTCGTGGGGAAGCGCTGGGTGCACCAGATCGCGGAGTACGATCGCGAGAAGGGGATCTCGTACTGGACGAAGAATTACCGCACGGGGATCGAGATGTCGGACCCGGACGCGCTGACGCGGCGGTACGAGTACTTCGATCCGATCTACACACTGCCGGAGTCGGGCCAGCGCTGGTGGAAGGAGCAGGGCGCGAAGGCTGCGGCGACGCACGCGGTGCACGCGTAGCGGTCGCGGACCTCGTCGTCGGGAAGGCCCGAGCTCCGATTGAAACTCCGCGGTCCCGGGGCGTGGGGCGGGTTGCGCCTCCAGGAGGCCTGCGGCACGACCGGCAAGTCGCCTCCGCGACTTGCTTGAGCTCCGGACAACGCCTTGATGTGCCGCGCGCTCAAGTCGGCGCAATCCCGCCCCACGCCCCGGGACCGCTCTGAATTGCGATGGACGTGGGAAGGCCCTCCCGTCGTCGATGCCCGCTCGTGGATCCGGTTGGATCGTGCCCTGACGGTCCGCAGCCTTCGCGCCCTGCTCCTCCCTATTCCTCGGCCAGGAGGGGAGTGGCTCCGGCGGGGCACTCGCACCGCCGCGCCAGCGCGTCCTCAGATGTGATCCAGGAGCGCGAGTTCCGCTCGCGTTCCGGCGGGCGGGAGGCGCACGGTCGCTTTGATGGGCGCGATCATCGCGATCGCGCTCGATCTCGGGCTGAAGGGCCACAGCGGCCTCGTCTGGTGCGCGGGCCACACGCGGATGCGGGCGCGGTTGGAGCGCAGGGCGCACTCGCGCAGGCCGCCGAGGAGGCGGTCGCGGGCCTGGTTCGTGGTCCAGGCGCAGTCGAGGACGTCGAGGGCTTCTTTCGTGTGGCGGATCATGGCGGCGGCGTCGCCCAAGCTGCCTTCGACGATGAGGCCCCACTCGGGTTCGCCCACGTCGCGGACGCGGGCGAGCTCGCGCAGGCGGCGGAGCTGGAAGCGGACGGACCAGCCGTCGCGGGCGAGGGAGAAGCGCGGCTGCGGCGTGCGGCAGGCGGCGAAGATGCGGCTCACGGTGAGCTCGTCGCCGGGCGCGGCGGCGCGGAAGCCGTGCGACTTGGGGAGGCTCTGCGGGTCGAGCTGGCACTCGTTGGATTCGAGGGCGAAGAAGCCCAGCTCCTCGTAGTAGCGCGTGCCGATGTCCGAGAAGAGCAGGGCGCAGTCGTGTCCGCGCAGGCGCGCGTCCTCCATGGCCAGGTGCAAGAGGCGCGAGGCGAACCCGCGCTTGCGCAGCCGCTCCGGCGTGAACACCGCGCCGATGCCGAGCACGCGCACCGGCTCGCCCTCGACGCTGCCCTCGAAGGTGTAGGCCTTGAGCGCGGAGAGCAGCTCGCCTGCGTCTTGATCGAAGAGGCCCAAGAGGCGATAGCGGCCCGCGCTCTCGGATGAGTCCGCGAGGCGCCGCTGCCAGGCGACGAACTTGTCCTCGGGCAGGCCGCCGCCCCAGAGCGAGACCATGCCGCTGAAGTAGGAGGCGCGCTCGTCGCCCGAGAGTTCGCGCAAGAGGGTGCGGGGCATGACCCGGATCTTGTAAGTGCAGATCGACGGGAGCGGCAAGGGTGTGTACTCTCGAACGCATGGACCTGTTCGTCCCGCCGCGGCTGTTTTCCCTGCGCGAGGCGAACGCGTGTGTCCCCCTGTTGCAGGACACCTTCGAGCGCACCCGCGGCGTCCGCAGCCGGCTCGACGCGCTGGAGGCTGAGCTCAAGCGCCTGGGGCATCCGCTCGAGGGCGCCGACGTGCGCATCGATCAGGGCGCGCCGCTCAAGGTGCAGAAGCTGCAAGCCGAGGCGGCAGATTGCGTGGCCGAGCTGCTCGAGCTGTTGCGCGGCATCACCGAGCTCGGCGCCGAGGTCAAGAACGCCGATGGCCTCGTCGACTTCCGCAGCCGCTTCGAGGGGCGCGTCGTGTACCTGTGCTGGCGGTCCGGCGAGGACGCCATCACGCACTTTCACGAGCTGGAGGCGGGCTTCGCGGGACGCGCGCCGCTGCCGGAGAACGCGGAGTTCGCGGGCGATCCGTTGCACTGACCGCGCTGCGCCCGGCTGCCGCGCGGGCGCTCACCTCGTCTCGTGCGCGAACAGGCTGAACTTCCGCGCGCGCAGCCACTCCAGCTTCTCGGGCACGCGAGACGACTCCGGGCTCGGATGCATGGGCGGGTCCACGGATCGATTGCACGCGAGCGCATCGTGCGAGGCCAATTCG
>JAFEBC010001066.1 GCA_018266095.1 Deltaproteobacteria bacterium | reverse complement strand
GGCGGTGGGGCGGGGGGGGCGCGAGGCCGGGATCGAGGGCGAGGAGCCGAGCGGGGGCGGGGGAGAGGGCAAGGGCGGGGGAGAGGGCAAGGACGTGGGCGTGGGCGGGAGCGACGGGGCGTGATCGATCCGCGCCGCCTGGAGAGCGTGTTCGATCGCGCGGTGGAGCTGCCGCAGGCCGATCGCGTGGACTTCGTGCGCGGCGCGTGCGGCGCGGACCGCGAGCTGCAAGAGGCCGTGTTCAGGCTCCTGGCCGCCCACGTCGAGCTCGATCAGTCGACGTTCGCCGCCCCGCCCTTCGAGCACGCGAACCGCGCCGAGCGCAGCCTGCGGCCCGGCGACGCGCTGGGTCCCTTCGTGGTCGAGCGGCAACTGGGCCGCGGCGGCATGGGCGAGGTGTGGTCCGCGCGCGACGAGCGCCTCGGGCGCACGGTGGCCCTCAAGCTGGTCCGCGCCGATCGTACGGGCCCGACGGCCAAGGAGCGCCTGAAGCGCGAGGCCATGTCCCTCGCGCGCCTCTCGCACCCGAACGTCATCCAGATCCACGAGGTGGGCGACGCGGGCGACGACCTGTTCCTCGCCATGGAGTTCGTGGACGGCGTGGATCTGCAGCACAAGGTCCCGCCGGGACTGCGCCCGTGGCGCGAGGTGGTGGGCCTCTACATCCAGGCTGCCCGCGGGCTCGCGGCCGCGCACGCGGTGGGCCTCGTGCACCGCGACTTCAAGCCAGCGAACGTCCTGGTCGGCGACGACGGGCGCGTGCGCGTGGCCGACTTCGGGTTGGCCGTGGAGGATCACCGCGGCGACGCCGAGCCGCGAGCGGCTGCGTCGGCCGCGGGCACCCCCTCGAGCGACGAGCGCGCCCGCCTGCAGACCATCACCGTGCGCGGCAGCATCATCGGCACCGTCCCGTACATGTCCCCCGAGCAGCTCCACGGCGAGCCCGTCGACGCGCGCAGCGACCAGTTCAGCTTCTGCCTCGCCCTCTTCGAGTCGCTCACCGGCCGCGCGGCCTTCGGCGGCGACACCGCGCGCGCCCGCGCCGAGGCCATCGATCGCGGCGTCATCACCGCGCTCCCCGCGGGGCTCTCGCTCCCGTCCTGGCTGCTCGAGGCCATCAGCCGCGGCCTCGCTGCGTCGCCCACGCTGCGCCACGACTCGATGGACGCGCTGGCCCGCCTGCTCGCCGCCGGCATCGGCGATCCCGAGATGGACCCGGCGCTCGACCGCGTCCCGCGCAGCCGCATCCTCCTCTTCGGGCCCGTCACCGCCGTCGTGGTCGCCGGTCTCATCCTGCGCCGCGGCCTCACCGTCGAGGCGCTCCCCAGCCCGCGCAACATCCTCATCATCGGCGCCGGCGTGCTCGCCGCGGTGTCGCTCTTCCTCTGGCTGCGCCGCCGCACCTTGACCGCGCGCCTGACGCGCCTGTCGGCCCGCGTGGTCTGGCTCCTCGGCGCGACGCAGCTCGCGGATCGCACGTTGGGCCTCTTGCGCGGCTGGCCCTCGCACGTGACCCTGGCCAACGATCTGTTCTGCTTCGCCGTCATCAGCACCGTGGCCGCCTTCGCCATCGATCCCGTGTTCTACGTCGGCGTCGCGGCCTTCGGCATCGCCAGCGTCGTCGGCACGCTCGTCCCGGGCGCCATCGCGCTCGCCTACGCGTTCGGCGTCATCACCACCGTGTTCGGCATCATCGCGCTCTGGCGCCGCAAGGTCTGAGGCCGTCGGCCGCCTGCCCGTGCCCGCGGGCGGTTCCTTGCCGGCTACTTCTGACGCTGGATGCGCAGCAGCGCCTCTTCGTTCGCCCAATCGCGCGCGTCCTCGAGCAGCGCTTCCTTGGCGAACTCCCAGATGTCCGTGAAGCGCTTGAGCAACAGCTCGCGATCGCGCTCGGGCCGCCCCTTGAACGAGAGGTGCACGAGCGCCACCTCCTGCGTAAGCTTGCCGCCCTCGACCACGAAGCCAGCGAGCTCATCGCGATCCTTGCGCTGGGCGAACGGCAACAGGTCGCGGATGGGACAGCGATTGGGCGAGGCCACCTCGCGCACGAACTCACCGCGCAGGCGCCACGCCTCGTCGGCGTCGTCCAGGAACATCCACGGCCGCAGGCCCACGAGCCCGTGCTCGCGCAGCCAGCGATAGCCGAGCGGGAACGGCTCGCCGTTGGGGGCGCGCAGGAGCGGCTGCGGAGGCTCGACCTTCTTGTCCATCAGACGCATCACCCCGCGTGCGGTCTTCATCGCAGATACAGATCCACCTCAGAGGCCGCCGCTGACAACTTTTCTGCCGAGGCCCAGTCCGGCGCCCGCGACAGCTTGCCGCCCTTGCCCTCGCCCTGCG
>JAFEBC010001065.1 GCA_018266095.1 Deltaproteobacteria bacterium | reverse complement strand
CGAGAAGCCGCGCTCGCGGGCGGGCCTCGCCAAGGAGCGCGACGAGGAGGTCTCGGCGCGGCGGGCGGCCATCCTCTATGCGGGCGCGGGGCTCATCCTGCTCGCGTGGCTGTGGTCGGTGGGCTGGGAGTACTACACGCTGACGCGGCTCGAGCGCGTGCACTCGCACTCGCCGTTCCGGCCGTCGGGGACGTTCGGGCACGGCATCGGCATCGTGGCCACGCTGTTCATGATGTCGAACTTCTTCTATCCGGTGAGGAAGCGCAGCAAACGGCTCACGGGCCTCGGGTCGATCAAGGGGTGGCTCGACTTCCACACCTTCGTCGGCTTCATGAGCCCGCTCGTGATCGCGTTCCACGCGGCGTTCCAGAGCAACAACCTCCTGGCCACGGCGACGGCGGCGGCGCTCCTGGTGGTGGTCTGCACGGGGCTCATCGGGCGCTTCATCTATGGCCTCGTGCCGACGCAGGCGGGGCGCGCGCTGGACGAGGCGGAGCTGCGCGCGCAGGTGGCGAGGCTCGACGCGCGGGCGCGGCCGCTGCTCGAGGACGCGCGGGACAAGGCGGCGCTGGAGAGGCTCTTGTCGCACGCGGAGGAGCCGCTGCGCGGGGGCGGGATCGTGTCCCTGGCCCTGCGGCTGCCGCGCCTGCCGTTCGAGGGGGCGCTCCTGCGGCTGCGGCTGTGGCGCGCCAAGCGGCTCTTCGCCACCCCCGAGGACGCCGAGGACTTCGCGGCGGCGCTGCTCAAGCTCTCGCGGCTGCGCGTGCAGCTCGCGTTCCTGGCCGGGCTCAAGACGCTCTTGCGCTCCTGGAGGTTGTTCCACGCATCGCTCGCGGGTTTCCTGGTGGTCGCCATCGCAGCGCACATCGGCGTCTCGCTCTACCTGGGCTATGGCTGGAAGCGCTGACCGCCGCCGCGCGCTGGGCCTCTGCGTGGGCCTCGCTTTCCTGCTCTGGCCGCAGACCGGCCCGGCCAAGCCCGACCTGTTCTCGCCGGGCGAGCTCTCCAAGGCGCACGCGGCGCTCGACGGCGTGTCGAAGTGCACGCAGTGCCACGTGGCGGGCGGGCAGCTCTCGGCCGAGCGCTGCCTGGACTGCCACACCGAGCTCAAGACGCGCATGGCGGAGGGGAAGGGCTTCCACGGCAAGCTCGTCCCCGCGGAGAAGGCCTCGTGCGCGACGTGCCACCACGAGCACCAGGGCCGCGACTTCGCGCTGGTGGATTGGGCCGGGCCGCAGAAGCAGTTCGACCACCGGCGCACGGGCTTTGTGCTCGCGGGCAAGCACCGCAAGGCCGAGTGCGCGAGCTGCCACGACGAGCGGCGCGTGCAGGATCCCGCGGTGCGCGCGCTGGAGCAGAAGACGCACCGCAAGAGCTTCCTCGGGCTGGGCACGTCTTGCGCGAGCTGCCACTTCGACGAGCACCGCGCGCAGCTCGGCGCGGACTGTCAGCGCTGCCACACCGAGCAGGGGTTCGTGCCGGCGGCCTTCGATCACGCCAAGGCCGGCTTCGCGCTGCAGGGCAAGCACGCCAACGTGGAGTGCCTGCGCTGCCACGCGAAGGAGCCCGACAAGAGCCTCGTCGCGGGGACGTTTCCGGCGCCGGTGCACGCGGAGGTGCAGCGGTTCAAGCCGGTCGCGCACGCGAGCTGCACGGCGTGCCACCAGGACGCGCACGAGGGGCGCTTCGGGACCGACTGCGCGCGCTGCCACCAGCCCACGGCGTGGCGCGAGGTGAAGACCAGCGGTGAGACGAAGACGGGCGGGACGTTCCACGACGGCACGCGCTTTCCCCTGCGCGGGGCGCACGCGGAGGTGGCGTGCAAGCTGTGCCACGGGCCGTTCGCGGGCGAGAAGGCGCGCTTCAAGGGGCTCGCGTTCGATCGCTGCGATCGCTGCCACCTGGACGCGCACGTGGGGCAGTTGTCGCTCGTGCAGGGCCAGAAGCGCGACTGCGAGGCGTGCCACACGGTGGAGACGTTCGCCAACGCGCGCTTCGACGTGGAGGAGCACGCGCGGACGCGCTTCGCGCTGACCGGAGCGCATCGGGCGGTGCCGTGCCTGTCGTGCCACCTGCGCGATGAGCACCTCGCGAGCCAGGTGCCTGCGACGGTGCGCGCGGAGTGGAAGAAGGAGGGCCGCGCGGTGCGGGTGTCGCCGGCGGTGTTCCGCGAGACGGGCAAGCTCGACGACTGCCGCACCTGCCACGCCGACGCGCACGCGGGCCAGTTCATGAAGCGCGTGGACGCCGAGGGCTGCACGGCTTGCCACACGCTCGACCGCTTCCACCCGGCGCGCTTCGACCACGCCAAGGACAGCCGCTTCCCGCTCGAGGGCAAGCACGCCACCGTGTCGTGCGCCCGCTGTCACGCGCTGGAGAAGGTGAAGCCCGTGCTG
>JAFEBC010001064.1 GCA_018266095.1 Deltaproteobacteria bacterium | reverse complement strand
CGGGGATCACGACCCACGCGCTCCCCGGCGAGTCGGCCAGCCACGCCACCTCGGCCGTGACGTCGACGGGCCGGACGAAGTCGCCCAGGAGCGTCCCGCCGCGCAGCTCCTCGGCCGCGAAGTCGATGCTGAAGGCCGCCCCTCCCAGCCGCGCGTCGCCCCGCCCGCGAGAGAGGAGCGTCGAGTGATCCGTGTACAGGCGCAGAAGCTCGTCCGCGCCCAGCGCCCGCACGGACAAGAGCTGGTCCGTCCGCGCCGCGGCCCGCACCGTCGGCGTCGCAAGCTGCACCAGCGAGCCCGCGTTCGCGTTCTCCGCCGCGGGCAGCATCCACGTCGCGAGCGTCCCCTGCCGCGTCTCCACGAGCTCGGGCTGCACGCCGACGCTCTCGACGATGCCCGGGTCGAACACGTGCACCGTCACGGGCTGCGGCAGTCGCGGAATGCACGAGGCGTCGGGCACGGGCGCCGGCCACTGCCCGGTCACGGCGAGCTGCGGCTTGTTGACGGGCGTCGCGGTGATGGGCCCCGAGCCGACCATCGACACCTGCGTGTTGCTGGCGATGGTGATCTGCTGGCTCGTGTGGTTGTTGAACGCCGCGTAGGGCGCGGTCAGCGTGATCTGCTCGCTCGAGAGCGAGCCATCGGCCTGGTACGCGTTGACCTGCAGCGCGCTGAAGATGGGCTGGCTGGGGAAGCAGCCGGGCAGGAACGTCAGGACCGGCTGGTCGGGGATGATGTAGTGCCAGGTGAGCGGCAGGCTCTGCAGGCCGTCGACGAGCACCGTCACCGTCGCGGCGGCCGCGCCCTTGCCACATGGAGATGCCGGCGTCGTCCGCGACAGCGCGTTGAGCGAGATGCTCTTGGGCGTCACGTCGACGTGCGCCTTCCCGCAGGCGAAGCGCACGACCGTGTGTTGCTTGCGAAAGCCGCCGCCGCTGATGACGACGGTGTTCCCGCCGGACACGGTGCCGGTGTCGTTGTCGAGGTTGTCGGCCACGGGATGGATGTTGACGGCCACCGTCGCGGGGACCGGTGAGAGCTTGGCCGAGAACGCGCCCGCGAACGGATAGTCGAGCACCCACGAGAAGCCGCCGTTGGTCGCGCTCGTCTCCTGGTCGTCGAGGCCGAAGCCGTTGGCGATGTGCACGACCTTGCCCTCGACGGGCTCGCCGTAGAAGTCGACCACCGCGCCCTCGCGGCGCGCGCCGGCGGGGGAGACGGGCCACGTCTGCGGCGCGCCGGTGCCGGGCGCGGTGTACCGCGCGCCGTGGCCGCTGCCCG
>JAFEBC010001063.1 GCA_018266095.1 Deltaproteobacteria bacterium | reverse complement strand
GCGTACCGCCCGGAACGATTCAACTGAGAGAGAAACGAAGCGCATCAACCGGTCTTCCTACGGCTCACGCGGTAGAGGTGGAAGAGCGCCCGCTCAGCCGCCGCCCTCTTGTCGGGGTCCTCGGCGGCGAGCTTGAGCCGGCGTACGGTCGAGCGGAGGATGTCGGGCAAGTCCTCGCAGTGCTGCTCGATGGAGGCTGTGTCGAGCTCGAGCCCGTCACGGTCGAGTTCAAGCACGCCGACACGCGCTTGCCGAGCGGCGTTTCCCGAGAGGTCTTCCAAGAGTCGCTCAGCTTCTTGATAGTCGGGCGCGCTGACTCGCATCTCCACTTTCAGCCGCAGCACTCGCTCGCCCAGATCAGTGCGTCGCGCGAGTACCCGCAAGTCGGCGAGCGTCGTGATCTCCCTCTCCTCCCACGTCCAACGGGCGACGCGCTCCTTGCGTACGGTCGCTCGCCGTTGCCGACTGAGGAACACCACCGCGACGTTACCTGGGTCTTTTTCGTCGAACGCCGTAGCCTCTGGGGCACCGGGGTAGATCGTAGGGGGGTGCTCTCGGTCCGGAGGGACAAAGCGGAAGCCGTGGGTATCGCCGATGGCTAGGTAGTCGAGGCCGCGAGCCACAGCGGCGTCCTGCGCAATCGGAAAGTTGGTCAGACGATTGTCCACGTCATATGTGCTGCCGTGAACCAGGCCGATCCGCACCCGCTCGTCGCCAGCGACTCGCTGTGGGATGGATTCGGTGGGGTCCTTCTGCCCGGCCTTCGAGAGACAGGGCACGGCATGGAGCACTGCCTGTCCACCGGCAAGGGGAACCTCAACGAGCGGCTGGTCGACGACCTGGACGAATGCGGGCACTGCCGCGCGGAATGGGTGACTCGGCGCCCAGACAGAGTCGACGGTGAGGGGATCGTGATTTCCAGGGAGCAGAAAGACAGGCCGGTCCTTCCAGCGGCGAGACGACAGCTTCTCAGCGACGGGCTCCCACCAATCGCGGCTGGGGTTGTGATCGTCGAATAGGTCGCCGGCACAAAGAACGACATCCACGGCGTACCGTTCGGCGAGGCCAAAGATGCGGTCGAGAACCTCCAGTCGTGCGCGCGTCAGCCTCTTCTCTTGCTCCTCACCGAAGGAGCGGAAGCGGCGGCCGAGATGCCAGTCCGCGGTGTGGAGCAGCTTCAACACGATGTCATCCTCCATACGCACCTCACGGCTCGGCTCCGGTCACGACCAGATCCAGGTCGAACAGCAATTCGATGGTTGGCGGCGCGAAGCGGCGGCGCTCGATCTGCTCTCGATAGCTGCGATAGGTGGCCTCGTCGCGCTGCTCCAGCCGGGCGATCGCTCCCTCCAACTCGTCGATCTTCACTTGGAGCTGGCGCTGGACTTGTTCGGCCTCGTCGCGTGCGACGGCACCGATAGCGCCGGAAAGCAGTTGCTCCGCAACCTCGATCTTTTCAAGCAGCTCGAGCTTGCGCCCCCTGAGCACCACAAGTCGATCCTCGACGTAGTTCTCGGCTTGCCGGCTGGCACGCGCGAAGCGGGACTGCTCAGATTCGTCAACCAGGGATTGGATGACGAACAGCTCCTGCTCGACTGCATCCCTGAGCGCCTCGGCCGCGACAGCGACCGAGCCAACCTCCGCGGGGCATAGCGCGCTCTCGAGGAGCAGTCTTGCGTCGTTGGCCTCAAGCACCGTTCCGTCCTCGAAAACGGCTACCGGCACCAGCCGCTCTTCCCGCTCGAAGCCGTCAAACGACAGTCGGGTCAGCCGCACGCGACCTCGCTTTCTTACACAACTCCGCAGTGACGCCGGAGCGTCGGCAGCCAACGTCACGGTCCCCGAGAGAAAAGCCGGTGCCGCTCGTGCATCTGCAACAGCCGCGACGACGAGCGGATGCGTCAAGTGGAGGGAACTGTGGTCCTTCGACGCCCCCACAACGACGCGCACGCCATCGCGCAGCTCAGCAGGCAGCAGCGGAGAGGTGCTGACCTCCAACAGTTCGGCAGAACCCGCATCGCTCTCGAGGTGCGTGATGGTGTGCTGGATGTTCCTTTCCTCAAGCCACGAAACCACTACCGCACGCAGGTCGCGGTCGAGCGCAGCCAATGCAGGCGGAATCGAATCCCTCCGCGCTCGGAGCACCCGCTGCACCGTCTCGTCGAGCCGCTCTTCGACCAGGCTTGCCGTGCGTTGGTGGGTCTCCTCAAAGCGGCGCCGCTCCTCGCTCACGCGATCGCGCAGCGCCCGCAACTCTGCCGTGACCTCGGCCAGAGTGCGCGCCCGCTCGTAGATCTTCCGCAGCTCGGCTTCGAACTCGGCGCCGAGGGCGCTGACCAGCGTGGGTCCACCACCCTCGCCACGGTGGAGAACCGAGTCAGAGGCATCGAGCACCGTACCGAACAGGTCGAGTTTGCGGCTCAGAATGTCGAAGGTTAGCGCCTGCGCCTCGTTGTCCTTGGCGAG
>JAFEBC010001062.1 GCA_018266095.1 Deltaproteobacteria bacterium | reverse complement strand
GCAACGGCGCGGTGTTCTCTGCCGGACTCGAATTGCCGGCGCTGGTGGGCCGCACGCGCGCCGAGATGCAGACGCTGATCACGCTCTTTGACCGCGTGATGCTGCGCTTCTTCGAGCTGCCCATCCCGCTCATCGCCGCCATCGACGGGCACGCCATCGCGGGCGGCACGGTGCTGGCGCTGCAGGCGGATCTGCGCCTCGCCGCCGACAAGCCGCTCAAGATGGGCCTCAACGAGACCCAGCTCGGCATCGGCCTGCCCGCCATCGTGCTGGAGACCTTGCGCGCGCAGGTGCCGGCGAGCTCGCTCGCGCCCATCGCCATCGAGGGCAAGCTCTTCAATCCGCAGGAGGCGCATGCGCTGGGCCTCGTGCACGAGGTGCTGCCCGCGGATCAACTGCTGCCGAAGGCGATCGAGCGCGCCACCGCCCTCGCTGCGCTCTCTCCCGCGGGCGTGCGTCAGGTGAAGGCCGCGCTGCGCCGTCCCACCGCGCAGGCCATCCGCGCCACCGAGCACGCCGAGACCGAGCGCTGGCTCGAGACCTGGTTCCACCCCGAGTCGCAGCGCGTGCTGCAGGCCGCGGTGGCCAAGCTCAAGAAGTGATCACGTGCCAGCGAGCGCCGCGCGCCAATCGACCACGTTCACGCTCTCCTTGGCCACGCGCATCACGATCTCCTGGCGCTGACCCAGGCCGTCGCCGCCGATCTGGAACGGCATCGGCCGCGAGAAGCGCATCTTCACCTGCGTGGTGAACCAGTCGTGCATCCCGGGCGTCGGGTAGCGGCCCTGCCAGAGCCCGACCACGTTGCGCACCGCCTTGAGCACCGGCTGGTCGTACACGCGCACGTTGATGAACCCGCTCTTGGCGCGCGCGAACGGGAACGCCTTGAAGCCGTAGCCCCACTCGGGCGTGGTGGCCGCCGCGCCCACGCTCAAGGGGCCTTCGTACAACTGATGCATCGGCCCGCTGCCGCTCGGGTGATGGAGCTCCACCAGCGCGCCCGCGGCGTCGAGGCCGTAGACGACGTTGCCCTGGTTCTCCACCGTGACCGTGGCCTGCCCCTGGTCGCGCAGGAGCGCGTACTCCTCGGGCACCGTGATGCGCGCGATGGAATACAGGTACCCGCGCACTCCCTTGTGCAGCCAGCTCGCGAACGACGAGCCGACCATCTGCGAGCTGCGCTTGTCCAGGTTGCGCAGGTAGTCGTTGATGACGCGCGCGTCCCAGCCCACGCCCGCGAAGTGCCCGAGCTGACCCTCGACCTCCACCAGGTCGAACTGCTGCGTGGGCAGCGCGCGCGGGCACAGGTGCAGCTTCTTCACGTGCGGGAAGAACTCGGGCGCGCCCATCACGCGGCCCCAGCCGTTGCCCGTGCCGAGCCGCAGCACCGCGATGGTGGGGAACGCCCCGCCGCCCTCCTCGCGCCAGAGGTTCAGGATGCGCATCGCCGCGCCGTCGCCGCCGCCCGAGAACACCACCTCGGGCCGCTGCGCGATGAGCGAGCGCACGTGCCGCCGCGCCTGCTCCAGGTCCTCGGAGACGTAGAGGGTCGCCTCGGGCAGCGCCTTCGTGAACGCGCGCACCACCGCGGGCGTCACCTTGCGCGCACGGCCGTTCAGGAGCGCCGCGAATCCCTTGCCAGTGCCGATCGTGGTCATGAGCGGTCGCGCAATTAGCAGTCCAATGTCACGACTTCATCATCCGAGTGTCCGACGCCGAAGCCCCGGCCGGCGCTACTCGATCCGATAGTTCGGCGCCTCGTGCGTCACGGTCACGTCGTGCACGTGGCTCTCGCGCAGGCCCGCGCTGGTGATGCGCACGAACTTCGCCTTGGTGCGCAGCTCCTCAATCGTGTGGCAGCCGACGTACCCCATGCCCGCGCGCAGACCGCCGATGAGCTGGTGCACGTTCATCGAGAGCGGCCCCTTGTACGGCACGCGCCCCTCGATGCCCTCGGGCACGAGCTTGTTCTCCTCGGCCTCGCCCTGGAAGTAGCGGTCCTTCGAGCCCTTCTTCATCGCGCCGAGCGAGCCCATGCCGCGGTAGCTCTTGTAGCTGCGGCCCTGGTACAGGATCACCTCGCCGGGCGCCTCTTCCGTGCCCGCGAAGAGCGAGCCGATCATGATGGTGTGCGCGCCCGCCGCGAGCGCCTTCACCAGGTCGCCCGAGTACTTGATGCCGCCGTCCGAGATGCAGGGCACGCCGTACTTCGCCGCCGCGCGCACGCAGGAATCCACCGCGGTGATCTGCGGCACGCCCACGCCCGCGACCACGCGCGTGGTGCAGATCGAGCCGGGACCGATGCCGGCCTTGACCGCGTCGGCGCCGGCGTCGATGAGCG
>JAFEBC010001061.1 GCA_018266095.1 Deltaproteobacteria bacterium | reverse complement strand
GACGTGCTGGACTCTCAGGCCGCGTTCAACTTCATCGCGCACCTGTACCACTGGATGCCGGGCTACGCGAACAACTCCATCAAGGCCGCGCAGGACGCGGGCAAGTCGGGCGACGTGGAGATCTGCACGTACGCGGCGCAGCGGTTCGCCATGCAGTGCCGGGCGCACAACGTGTTCAGCGCGATGAACCGCAACATCATGATCAAGCTCTGGGACGAGCTGCAGGCCGACGGCCTCGACGTGCCCAAGGGCTCCACGATGGATTGGGATACTGACGTCTAGTCTCGAGGGACGACGAGCATGCCGGAAGACATTGTCCTGGATCCGCCCGTCCGCCTCCTGCCCCAATGGGACAGCCGGTGGTCGACGCGCACCCTGCACGACGACACGACGTGGAAGGCCTCGGGGTGCCATCCGTCGTCGGTCGCGTCGATTCTTCGCTGGTTCGCCGAGGACAATCCGGCGAGCAAGGGGGCGTTCAAGTTCCCCACGGCCGAGAACACGACCATCAAGCCGGAGCACTACGGCCCGCGCATGTGCGAGGGCTTCTGGCCTGAGCTGCGCGGCGAGATCAAGGCGTACTCGAACCAGTGCGCGCACACGGACCTGATGAACAAGGCCGCGGCCGCGCTGGGCATGGACCCGAAGAAGGTCCTGATCAACGGGCTCGACGCGCTCATCAACGCGCTCAAGTACGGGCCGGTGGCGATCAACATGACGCACCCGGGGCACTTCGTGCTCTGCCACGGGTACAAGGACGGGCGGCTGCTCATCGTCGACCCGGGCAACTGCCTGTACTCGATGTGGAAGGGCGTCCCGGGCAAGACCAACATGCCGCCGGAGTCGCAGTGGCCGGGCGGCGCGATCCCGGGCCAGGAAGGGACCGCGGGCGGCTACGTGTCGGTGCACCCGACCGAGAGCACGTACACGGACAAGGACGGGAACAAGTTCACCTTCATGGCGGGCGTCATCCGCATGGAGGCGTACCGCTGGATGGGCCAGGCCAACACGCAGCCCGCGTCGGGTGCGTCGGGCGGGACGCAGCCGGCGGGAGGATCGTCGGGAGCGCCTGCGGGTGGGACGTCGGGCGGGACCAAGCCTGCGGGCGGATCGACGGCTCCGGCGGGCGGATCTTCGGCACCTGCGGGCGGCACTTCGGGCGCGCCGGCGGGAGGCTCGTCGGGCGCGCCTGCGGGCGGATCGGGCGGCACGCAGCCGGCTGGTGGTTCGGGCGGCACGCAGCCCGCGGGCGGCGATGACAAGAAGGAAGACCCGACCGGCATCGTCGAGGGCGACTACTCGACGGTGAAGATCCAGCTTGCGGGCGGCGGCACGGGGCCGAGCCCGGCGCGGCCGACCAAGGGCACGCAGCTCGTGTGGGGCGGCGACAACCCGTCCTCGCCGTGGGCGCACCTCGTCGCGCAGATCGAGAAGGGCGGCGGCAAGGTCAACTACACGTTCGTGCACGCGGCGACGATCGACAAGGCGCAGGGGACCATCAAGGCCACTGTGTCGCCTGCGGACGCTGCCAGCACGCCGGCCGACGCGCCCGAGGGCCAGCAGCCCAAGGCGCCGGAGACGGGCTACCACACGACCACGGTCGATGTGCCGACCGATCCGCCGAAGCCGGCGGGCGGCGACCAGAACCAGACCCAGCAGCAGCAGGATCAGAAGCAGGACCAGACGCCGCCGGGGACGGGGCCCATCTTCGAGGCCGGGCTCGACTTCAAGTACAAGCTCGGCACCGCGCGCGTGTGGGCGCACCCGAAGACGAAGGGCAACGGCAAGCGTCCGCTCATCGTCTACCTGCACGGCAACAACGCCGAGGGCCAGACGGCTCCCCCGCTCGACAAGGAGCACATGGGGAAGCTGCTCAAGCCGCAGATGGACAAGGGCGAGATCACGCCGCTGGTCATCGCCGCGCCGACGCACAAGAGCGTGGCGAACCACTCGGTGTCGGTGATGCTGTGGCACTCGTCGGCGTTCGATCTGTCGGACTTCGTCACGCAGGTGGTGGCGCAGGCCAAGGAGCAGGGCGTCGAGATCGACCTCGATCAGGTCATCGCGACGGGCCACTCGGGCGCGGGCGGCATCAGCGGGCACGGCATGAACCGCATCGCCTCAAACCACGGCAAGTTCACCGTGGACGGCGCGGAGCACTCGCTCAAGGTGTTCGGCATCATGGACACCGGCTTCGGCTCCTGCGACGAGTGGAAGAAGGGGCTCGCCAGCGCGGACAAGACGGACATGTACGTCATCCACCGCGAGTCGGGCGGCTGGGGCTCGGGCGACTACAAGAACGCTGGGTACAGCCAGGGCATCGCCAGCACCCTCGGGTGCAAGCACCGGCTCAACTCGATCACGGGCGGCAAGGAAGAGATCGACGACTGCGAGGACGGCTGGGACAACCAGGGCAACTCGCCGTTCAGGATGTCGCTCAAGATCAACGTGAAGAAGCTGTCCAAGTACCACGACCTGTGGAAGGCGACGGGCGGCTGGCAGGCGATCCGCGGCGGCGCGCAGAACCACTGGGACATGGTGCCGATGTGGACGTGGTGGGCCGTGCCTCGCTACTTCCCGGGGACGGACGCGGACAAGCAGGCGACGCAGCAGAAATCGGACACCAAGCAGCCGCAGCAGCAGCAGGGCGGCGCGGCTGCGGGCGGCAGCGGGAACAACGCGGCTGGCGGCGGCGGGAACAACGCAGGCGCGGGCGGCGGTGGTGGCGGCGGCGGGAACAACGCCGCGGCGGGCGGTGGTGGCGGTGGCGGCGGCGGGAATGCTCCTGCTGGCGGCACGACCAACAATGCCGGTGGCACTCCTGCGGGCGGCGACGGCGGAGGGACGGTCTCGGGCGGCACGCCGAACATCCCGCCTCCTCCTCCCGTGTGGACGAACCCGGCCGGCGACATCGACCCCAAGCTGTACGCGGCGCCGTTCGCGGACCCGGGCACGGCCGTCTACTGGCCGGTGCGCGGCAAGGGCAAGATGGGCCGCGCCATCTCGTACACGGGCACCGACGGCAAGGGCTACGGCCTCGACGCCGGCAAGGGCAAGTGGGGCACGGGCGCGCGCAACTTCCTGGCGGGCCGGTCGGGCGGTGAGCGCTACCACGTCGGCATCGACGTCTGGGGCGACTACAACGACCTGGTGGTGGCCATCGAGAACGGCACCATCGTGAACTCGTACGCGTTCTACCACGGCGTCGACTGCCTCATCGTGCAGTGCGACTCGGGCCTCGTCATCAACTACGGCGAGGTGGACCCGGACGCGAAGCGCGAGTTCAAGCGCAAGGCGGGCACGGTGGTGAAGGCGGGACAGCCGATCGCGCGCGTGGGACGCATGACGGGCGGCTCGTCGATGCTGCACTTCGAGACGTACCCGACGGGCACCAAGCAGAACGGGCACTACTACAAGAAGGACCCGGAGTCGGTGCTCAAGAAGGGCTTCTTCGACCCGACGCAGTACCTGTTGTCCTTGGCGAAGAACGGCAAGTAGGCGACGCGCTCGCGCCCGCCTCGAGCTGGTCTCGAAGGCGGGCGCTGAGCGGACGGGGGCGCTTCAGGGGTTCGTGTTCATTTGCACTCGCGTCACAAGGGCGCCGCACGAACGTGGCGCCGCGCTTGCAAACTCATGGTGGCCAGAGCGCGAAGACAGCGCCGAGGAGGCTTCCAT
>JAFEBC010001060.1 GCA_018266095.1 Deltaproteobacteria bacterium | reverse complement strand
TTGGCCTTCACTTCGGCCTGCGCCGCAGCAGCACGCTTCTCCTTGGCTGCGACGGCGGCCTTGCTCGCCCCAACGGCTTGGTCTGAAGCAACTCTCCAGCGGCCGTAGGCCTGAAGCGCACGAGCCAATCCGATCTCATGCTCCGCGTCAGGGATCTTGTCCTCTGCGACTGCGAGGGCCTTCCGTATTTCACCCGCTTTGGCTCGCATGGACGCCTCTTCACTTTTTGCAACCCGGGCTTGGTGGGCTGCGGTGAGGGCAGCCTGCACCCGTTCCTGCGTCGCACGAGCCTCATGCAATTGCGCTCGCAGTTCTGCCGCTCGCTTCTGAAGTTTCACCATCTCCAACTGTCGCTGGCGCCCGCCATCCTCGCTCAGCGCCTGGCGCAGTTGCTCCTCTGCCTCACGCTGGGAGCGCTCTGCGGCATCCTTGGCTGCGTCTGCCTTCGATAGCGCTGCCTCTGCTCCATTGACTTGCTCCCAAAGGCGGCGGCCCGCTGTCGCAATCGCGTCAATCTGTTTTGCTGCCGCATCGAGCTTGTCGACCTCGCCTTGGGCGACGTCAACCCGGCTTTGCACCTCGGCTCGACGATCCAGTGCAGTCAGCCGTCGGCGCACCTGATCGCGCTCACGCTGCGCATCGACCAGAACTTGCGTTGCGCGCACATGCTCCTCGCGAAGTCGATTGACGCCCTCCTCCACGGAGCGCGAAGATTGCAGCGCTTGCTCGGCCCCGAAGAGTTCGACCTGTAGCTTCTTGATCTCGACCGACCAGGCCGCAAGCTCGCTCGCCTTCTTAATCATCCACGTCGGAGTGAATACCTTGCTCGCCTCCGCTTGCGCCCTATCGAGGACCAGCTTGAAGAGGGGGTCCTGCGCAAGCGTGGCGAGAGCTTTGTTGAGCCGCATATGCCCGGTGTTCGCCGCGTCGGAGGCGAGGCTCTTCGTCAAGATCGCGTCGACGTCGGTCTGCGGAGCAAGCAACACTTGGCTCAAGAAGCTCTCTGGCAGCCCGCGCGGTGCACCCTTCCCCCCTGGGGCTGGGATGCCCCAGGCGAGCAGCTCGCGAATCTTCCCGTCAACCTGGCGCTGCTTGCAGTCGAGCTGGAAGTCACGACCATCCTTCGAAGCGTGCAACTCGGCTGTTTGCTCGCTTCCGAAAACCTTCGTGACCCGCCAATAGCGGCCGACATCATCTGTGAAGACGAGCGATACTCGTGGCGTCGCGTCCGCATACCAAGGTGTGTAGCTCGCAGCCTCGGAAGACGAGGGCATCACCAGCAAAGCCGCTTGGATTGCCGACGCGAGTGTGGATTTCCCGAGGTCGTTGGGTCCAAACACGACGTTGAGGCCGGGTCCGAAAGCAACCTGGGCTCGGCGTACCGC
>JAFEBC010000105.1 GCA_018266095.1 Deltaproteobacteria bacterium | reverse complement strand
CGTGGTGCAGGCGACGGCTGGCGCGGTGCGATCGGCCACCATCGACCTCCAAGTGCTGCCGGCGCCGAGCCCCGACTACTCCTTCTTCCTCCAGCCCGCGCGGGTGAACGTGCTGCCCGGCGAGAGCGGCACGTCGACCTGCGTGACGACCGCGGTGAGCGGCTTCGCTGAGTCGGTGACGTTGAGCGCGACGTCTGCCGACGCCGACCAGATCGTCCTGTCTCCCTCGACCACCGCCGCCTCGGGGACGTCGACCCTCTCCTTCCACATCCCTGCCAACGCGCCTCCCATCGTGCATCTCCAAGTGGCCGCGACCTCCACGGCGACCCTGGTGGGCCATCAGGCCACGCTCACGGTCGCGGTCGCGCACATCTCTGCCTACGGGCTCACCGCTCAGCCTTCTTCGCTGACGGTCGATCAGGGCGCATCGACGTCCGCGCTGCTCTCGGTCACGCTGGGCTTCGGCCAGCACGACGCCTACCTCTCCGTGGCCGATGGCGGCGGCGTCGTCGCCGGATTCTAGCCGCAGACGATCACGGTGCCGACGGAGGGCGCCGCGACCTCGACCCTGTCCCTGTCCGCGAGCTACAGCGCGACCACGGGCACGAGATCCTTGACGGTGCAGGTCCATCCGCGGGTCGGGGCGGGCGAGTCGTCGTTCACCATCCCCGTCACGGTGCAGGATGCACCCGGCTTCACGGCATCGGCGAGCGTGAGCAGCCTGCAGGTGACGGTGCCTCATTCGCCCCAGGGCCCCGCCACGGAGGCAGACTGCGCGTTCTCGGTGACGCTACAACCGGGCCATCAGGGCGGGGTCTCGTTGTCTGCTGCGACCCTCCCGTTCGGCACCACCGCCACGATCTCACCCTCGAGGCTGACCGCCAGCGGCGACGCGCAGGTCAAGCTGTCTGTCCCCGCATCGATCCCCGCAGGCAAGCATCCCGTCTCGCTCGTCGCCACAGACGACCGCGGCGTTCAGCGAGCGACTCCGATCGACCTGGTGGTCCAGCGCCTCGACGCTCCCGAGGACGTCGACTCTGGGTGCTCCACGCAGGGGAGCGCGGACGGCCTGTGGTTGCTGCTGGTTGCGCTGTTCATGCTCGGCGCAAAAAAACGAAACCCCCGGCCGGCAGGGCCGAGGGCTTCGCACATCTGGTGATGCGTGGTTGGGGGACTAGGATTCGAACCTAGATAGTAGGAGTCAGAGTCCTACGTCCTGCCGTTAGACGATCCCCCAGCAGTGAAGGGACGCGCTAGGTAGCAAGGCGCGTGCGGGTGTGTCAAGCGAAACGCGGCTCTGCGCTCTGGGCCGCGCGGGTGGCGGGCTGGCGCGGCCCTAGTTCCCCTTGGCCTTCTTCGCCGGGACCTTGAGCGTGCCCTTGGCGGGCGCGGGGGCCGGCTTCTCGCCCTCGTCCACCCAGCCGGCGCGGGCGAGCACGAACACGCGGACCTCGCCCTTGCCGAACTCGTAGAGGTTCACGCTCTCCCACTCCTCGGAGGTCTTGGGGTTCGCGATGTTGATGGCGCGCACCGACGACTGGCTCGGCAGCGAGCGCCGCGGGTACTTCGCCTCCGGGTACCACTGGCGGTACCACTTGAGCGCCTCCTCCCAGTTCTGCATCAGGCGGTAGCGGTCGTCGTCGACGCGCACGGCGCCCGCGGGGAGGGTGAAGCCGCGCGCCTTGAACTCGCCGGTGGCGTGGGCAGGCAGGGCGAGCACGAGCGCGAGCACGAGCAGCGGGAGCCGCGAGAGGAGCGGCAGGTGCGCGAGCCGCTGCGTGAAGGTCTTGGTGTGCGTCATCACGGTCACAGCCTAGCCGATGCGGGCGATGGCGGCATCGAGGCGCTTCATGGCCTCCGCCTTGCCCAGGAGCACGATGGTGTCGAAGAGCGGCGGGCTCACCGTCGAGCCCGTGACGGCCACGCGGACGGGCTGCGCGATCTTGCCCAGGCCCAGGCTCTGCGCGGTGGCGAGATCGCGGAAGGCGGCCTCCAGCGCGTGCGGGCCGTCGGCCATCTTCTGCTCGAAGAGGTCGCGCGCGGCGACGAGCAGCGGCTTGGCGTCGGCGGTGAGGTGCTTCTTGGCCGAGGCCTCGTCGAAGGCCACGCCCGAGCAGAGGAACATGAGCAACAGGTCGGCCATCTCGATGAGCGTCTTGCTGCGCTCGAGCGCCTGCGGGAGCACCTCGACGATGCGCGCGTCGGTGAGCGAGGCGTAGTCGAACGTGCGCGTGGGCCCGATGAGCGCGCTGCGCGTGACGAGGTACGGCCGCACGAGCTTCGCCAGCTCCGGCAGCGGCGTGGCCTTGATCCACTGCTGGTTGAGCCAGAGCAGCTTGTCCGGATTGAACACGCCCGCGGTCGCGCCCACGGCCTTCCAGTCGAACTTCTCGATGAGCTCCGCGAGCGAGAAGATCTCCTGATCGCCGTGCGACCAGCCGAGCCGCGCGAGGTAGTTCACCAGCGCGCCCGGAAGGTAGCCGTCGTCGCGGTACTGCAGCACGCTCACCGCGCCGTGCCGCTTGCTCAAGCGCTGCTTGTCCGCGCCCAGGATCATCGGCAGGTGCGCGAACACGGGCACCGGGTAGTCGAGCGCCTGGTACATCAGGATCTGCCGCGGCGTGTTCACCACGTGGTCGTCGCCGCGGGCCACCATGGTGATGCCCATCTCGAGGTCGTCCACCACGGCGCCGAAGTTGTAGAGCGGCACGCCGTCGGCGCGCACGATGACCTCGTCCTGCATCTCCTTGTGGCTCGTGGTGATCGGCCCCTTCACCAGGTCGTCGAAGGTGGTCTCGCCCTCGTCCGGCATGCGGAAGCGGATGATGGCGCCCGGCGTTCCCTTGGGCAGGTTCTTCTCGCGGCAGATGCCCGGGTACTTGAAGCCGCGCTTCTCCTTCTGCGCCTGCTCGCGGAGCACGTCGAGGTCGGCCTTCTTGCAGTCGCAGCGGTACGCCTTCTTGGCCGCGATGAGGCGCTCCGCGTGCTTCTCGTAGGTCGCGAGGCGCTGCGTCTGGAAGTACGGCTCGTGCGGGCCGCCGACGAGCGGGCCCTCGTCCCAGTCGAGGCCCATCCACTTCATGCCCTCGAAGATGGCCTGCACGGAGGCCTCGGTGCTGCGCTCGCGGTCGGTGTCCTCGATGCGCAGGACGAACGTGCCTTTGCCCTCGGCGCGGGCGCGGCGGGCGTAGAGCCAGTTGAAGAGCGCGGTGCGGGCGCCGCCGATGTGGAGGTAGCCGGTGGGCGAGGGCGCGAAGCGGACGCGTGGCAGAGGGGCGGACATGGGGGCGCGAGATAGCAGAACTTCCCTGTGCGCGGAAGGCGCCTCACGGATTGGATGTCGTGACCAGTCAGTCAGTTGACGGACGGGCGCGCCGAAGGAGTTGGCGTGCGCGCTGCGTCTTCATCGGTACGGCCCGCAGCTCCGCGAGGCCGCACAGGGGACACTCATGCTTCGCGCAGTCGCTCTCGCAGCCGCAGTCGCGCTCTTCATCGTCTCGCCGCTCGGCCTCGCCTGTGGAGGCTCGGAGACGGTCACGCCGCCGCCCACGGACTCGTCGTGCCACAGGAACGCGGACTGCGCGCAGGCGCCCAAGGAGCAGGTGTGCATCGCGGGGGCGTGCGTGCCCTTGTGCAGCGCGGACGCGGACTGCAAGAGCCCGCAGGTGTGCGAGGACCGCATGTGCGTGGCGCCCGCGTGCAGCAGCGACGGGGAGTGCGCGCAGGGCCAGGTGTGCACGGCGGGCGTGTGCGGGGCGGCGGCCGAGGCGACGAGCGTGGCGTCGTGCGTGATCGCGCCGGCGCTCTCCGTGGTGCGCGAGGGACACAAGGCGCAGCTCGCGGTGATCGCGCGCGGGGCCGATGGGAGCGTGTTGCACACGACGCCGGCGCTGTGGACGGCGCAGGGTGACGCGCAGGTCGATTCGCGTGGTCAGGTCACGGGCAAGCCGGTGACCGCGGTGGGGCACGCGACCGTGACGGCGCAGCTGGGATCCACTCAGTGTATTGCGATGGTGAGCGTGCACCCGAGCGCGACCGACGGGCTGCGCGTGGTGGTGGTCGAGGAGGGAACGCACCTGCCGCTCGCGCACGTGTCGGTGTGGCTCGATGGCGAGGACCGCTCGATGGCCGTGGACACCGACGCGGACGGCGTCGCGACCTTCCCGGGCCGCAGCGGGCCGAAGACCATCCACACCTTCACCGCCTGGCACGACTGGGTCACGGTCGTGGCCGCGCAGGGACCGGATGTGCTCATCCCCATGCGCCCGTTCTCGCCGCTGCTGCAGCGGGTCTCGTTCGACACCAAGCTCACCGCCAGCGCGCTCGCGGCGTTCGCGCCGGAGGGCCGTCCAGTGCGCTTCGCCATCTTCGGAGGCTCGATGCCGGGCAGCCTCGCGAACCTCACCACAGATGCGCTCTTCGGCTCCCTCGAGAAGGTCCAGGTGCAGGGCCTCGCGGGCTATCTGCCGGGCAATCTCGCAGTGGGGCTCAATGACACCTTCTTCGGCGACCCGCTGCCGACGGTGGCTTTCGCACAGCCGGGCGTGCGCGCGCTCTGGGGTTTCGGCGGGAGCATCGATCTGGCCACGTTGACGAAGGCGGTGCAGACGTTGACGGACTCGTCGGGTGACTCGAGCAGCCTGTTCGGCGCGCTGGTGCCGATCCTGCCGACGCTGATGCCGCAGCTCGCTGATTTCCGCTCGGCGCAGCTCGCGGGCGCCGTCACGCCGGAGCTCAGTGAAGTGAATCCGCCCGTGATGCTCGACGCGAAGCTGCCGGTCGACCGTCCCCTGCGACTGCGGGCGTCGGTGCAGGTGCCCGCGTTGCCGCAGTGGGCGTCGGGGCACCTCGACTCCGTCATCGTCGTCGGCGGTGCGTCGGCGTATCCGCAGGGCTTCGTGCCCCTGGGGATGAACCTGGGCCTCGCGAAGGTCGCCGGCGGGCAGAAGACCACCACGGTGCTTCCTG
>JAFEBC010001059.1 GCA_018266095.1 Deltaproteobacteria bacterium | reverse complement strand
GTCGGGGGTGATCAAGCTCAGCATCGTCGCTTGCTGCTTCGCGGGTCCGCGCATGAACACACGAGATCATGCCGCTGCGCAGGATGGGATCGGGCGAGAGGCGGAGAAGTTCAACAGCCTGCTAGAGCGAAACGCTGCCTGCGGGCAGCGGCACTCCCAAGGGGACCGCGATTCTTGAGTGACCCGCAATGTCGCGAGTCCAGCGTTTGGTGACGAGGAACATCAATTCGTCGCATCTTGCCGGTGTCTACCGCTGATTCTGGGGTCGCCCACTGCCAAATAGTCTCCTTTGACTCAGGGTTGTGCAGAACTACAACAACGGGTAGTGCATGGGTTGACCAGTAGGCCCAATGCTCTCGAGAAGCGTAGAAGGCTACCGTAGATGAATCGCTGGTTGTGAAATAGGAGGACCCGCTTTTGACCTGTACGCCGACAAGCTGCCCGGTTGGACGGCCTGACTCGTCGACCAGTTCAATGTGCCCGTCTATCCCAAAGTCAGCGATCGGCTGTTCTCTCCAGATGCAATGCCATCTCCGAGACTGCGGCCGCCACGGCATCAATGCCCTGTCGCTCGGTCGGGTTGAAATTCCTTGTCCCCACTTCCGCTCCTCCTCCAAGAGCCCACGTTGCACCGCACGTTCGGCTCACCAAGAATGCAGCTGTACTACTTGCCCACGGGAACCAGGGACAATGATGCGCTGACCAATCCAGCAGTCGTGTCGAGGTTCATCGATGTAAGCGGCGCCCCTGTCTCGATGACTTGCTCTATTTCAGGGGCCCAAGGCATTGGTCTTGGCGAAGATTCCATGCTTGTCATCGGCGAGGACTTTCGACCATGAGCAATCACCAAGTCTTGGCACAGCGACGACTTAGTCAATCTCGGCACACTGGCTCGAACTTGTCCAGCCAAACCGATAGCCGCTCGGCCAGCTGGAACTAGGTCCGCCATGCAACGTGGCGATTCCAAGTCGCTTGGCACGGTCCGCTTTTGTGACCGGCCAGTCGTCCATGATCTCCCCGCCTCGTGCCACTGTCTTTCCGCGCTGTAGTTGCGCTCCAGGTCTCTAGAATCTCACCTCCTCAACCGCAAATAAGCGCCGCGCCTCGACTCGCAGGCGCTCACTCCGCTCTGCTTGACCGGGAATCGAATTTCGCAGTCCCTACACGGGATCCTCCGTCGACCAGGTCTCAGCGAACTATGCAGCGGAGCGATCCGAATTGTCAGCGTGCGGATGCAGTCGCCTCGAATCGAGCCACCTCAGCCTCCGCAAATCGTTCCACCACCTGCCTTGCGTCCACTACACGCACTCTGCCGCCCGCCACATCCCAGCTCTTGTCCTGCCGGGCAGCCAGGTCAGCCGGCTCCAGGTAGCCTTCGGGCAGGCACGTAAGCACAATTACTTGGCTCTCTAGGGCGGTCTTCAGAAACGCCTCGACAAACCAGCGGACCCGCTTGCCGTCGGAGTGGACGAGCTGGTCATCAAGAATGATCGCGGTCTTGAGCTGCTCAGCGATGGTCAAACGGATGAGTGTTGCGAGTTGGTCTCGTGTGCCGACTGAGAGCGCCTGGACCACGTCTGTGTCGACAGGGTTGGCGCCACTGACCACCAAGGACTCAGTTCTCAGCGCGGTATTGAGATGAACTGCTCCATAGCGGCGACCAGTGAGCTCGCTGAACCGGCGCTCCACGGGGCCGGCCAGAGCACGTCCAAGGTGTGCGCCCTCCTCGTCCTCAGCAGCGCGAAGGGTCTCCTGCAACAACTTCCAGGCATCGGCGTCAACCTACAACTCGCGCTCACGGACCCGCGCCGCGTCGAGAGCCTCGCGCAGGCGCTCAGCTTGATCCGCGAGCGCGGCGCCCCCGACATGCGCCAGTGCACCCTCGCTGGTATGTAGTTCCTGAAGGATTGTTGACGCAGCCCGCTCGGCGCTCGCAACAGAATCCTCGGCAACCACAAGGTCTTGGGATGTCGTCGGCGGGACCAGGGGTAGGGACGCTAGCTCGTCCTTGCGGTGGATGAGCATAGCCGCGATAGCCGGACGGTTCGCCTTCTTCAATTGCTCACGCGCTTGGGTCAGCTCTCCTTGGTGTTTGTGATACTCGGCCCGAGCGTCGTCCAACGTGTTTCTGGCGACGTTCGCATCCCTTGCTGCTGCCGCAGATGCAACGGTGGCAACCTCGAGCTCTCTTTGAGCCTGAGCGGTCGCTTGCGAAGCGCTCTCCTCCTGTATCTGCAACGCGGAAGCGGTGGCAGTCTCCTCTTGCAACAGGGACGAGAGCATCGCGGCGTTTGCCGCGCTTTCCGCAGCAACCCCGCCGCTGCCGAAGGGGGCCGAGAGTTGGCTGGCTCGCTCGAAGGCGGCAGATGCGGCCTTGCCGAACTCGGCGGCGCGATAATCAGCGAGGTCAAGCGCCCGCTTCATTTCGCCGACAGAGTCTCCGACGACCTTGCGCTTGGCCTCAGCGTTCGAGAGGAGTCCATCGACGTGCCCCTCCCAACCGCGCCCGAGCTTGGCAAAAGCCGAGGACAGGGACGGTTCCAGGTCGGCGCGATAGAGCGATTTCATCCTCGTAAGTTCCTCGACGTCGACGGTAACCGCGCCGTTCTGCTCCAACGCCAGTGCTTGCTCCGCGAAAGCGCGCGCCTCTCTCTGTAGGCTCGCCAGCTCCTTCCCCTGAATCACCAAGGTCTGCTGCTGCTCTTGTGCTTCTCGCGTTTGAGTCAGCAGCTCCGCTAGGGAATCGGCCTGCGCTCGCTCCAAGGCGGGCACACCGTGCGCGAACCAGTCCGCACGAAGTGCCGCGACTGCCTTGCGTGCTTCTGGTGAGCCCGCCGTCACTTCGATGTCGACGCTCTTGCCAATGGCAAGGCGCACGGCCCGGTCAGCCTCAACTAAAGCCTCACTCTCCAACTCGGTTAGCGGGCGGCCATCGGCTCCCGCCATGACCACTGCTTGTCCTCGCGCACGCACTGCAACCGACAGGCCGCCACCAAGTCGAGCCTCGGCGAGACCGAGGTTGCGGTCGAGCGCTACTAGCGCATCAACCTCGGCCTCGGTTGGGAGGAGAGGCGTTCGCGCCACCAATCGGCCTCTCAAGTCGTCCATCGCG
>JAFEBC010001058.1 GCA_018266095.1 Deltaproteobacteria bacterium | reverse complement strand
GTGCCGCCCCAGGGCCGCCGCAGCGTCTGCGTCGTCGAAGGAGGCCGCGAGCACGTGGTCGACCACCGGCCGCGCCGCGCAACCTGGATCGGGATCGAGCACGCGCACCTCGTACCCCAACGAGCGCGCCGCCAACGCCGTCATGCGCCCGAGCTGCCCGCCGCCCAAGATGCCCAGCGTCGCGCCGGGAAGGATCACGTTCATGTGCGCCAGGGTAGCACCAAGGCGAAGCGCGGTCAGCGCGGCCCTGCGTCCGGCTCAGGCCCGTCGCCGCAGGCGCGTGAGCCCCAGCGCCAGGAGCGTGCCCGCCGCCGCGAAGCCGCAGCCCAGCAGCGTGTTCTCGACCCGCACCCACAGATACGGCAGCCCGGCGCCCTCGCGCGAGAGCGCGCTGATGTCCGCGAGCGTCATGATGAGGATCGTCATCAGGGCCACGCCCAGCCAGTAGCGGCGGGGCAGCGCCAGGGGCACGAACCAGGCGACCACGACCACCAGGAGGACCAGCGGCAACAACGTGTGCGTCCACTGCACGAACGGCGCGGTGGCGAGCGCGCCGATGATCACGCCCAGCGCGCGCTCCGCGATGCGCTTGAAGCTCGAGGCCGGATCCGGATGCAGCACGAAGATGACCGTGGCCATCACCCAGTACGGCCGCTCCAGGTGCGCGCGATCGGCCCAGTAGAGCGCCCCGGCTACCGAGAGGCCGGCGCAGATGGCGAAGATGCGCGAGTTGCGGGCGCCCTTGCGCCCCGTGCGCACGGCCTCGAACTCGTGCCGCATGCCGCTCGCGACCGCGGAGGTGTGGGGGATCGCGAGCGCGTCCACGAGCACGACGGCGCAGGCCCCCAGGCCGGCGAGGCCGAAGGCGGCCACCACCGAGTACGAGGTGATCGACTGGTGCGCGCCGATGTTGAAGGCCACCGCGCAGTAGCGGGCGACGAAGCCGATGGCGCGGTACTCGGGCGGGATCGAGCTCGCCGCCGTGGCCAACAGCAGGGTGCCCGCGACGATCATCCACTCACGCCCCTGCACCGCGAGGCCCGAGGCCGCGAACGCCGCCACCACGCACAGCACCGCGATTGCCCCCTCCACGCGCCGCAGCGCCGTCGCCCGCGCGTCCGAGAGGCCCACCACGACGCCGGCCAGCGCCGCGAACAGCGCGTACCGCGTCTGCGACAGGAGCAGGAGCGCGAGCATCGGCGCCGCGACCGAGACACCCATGACCCGCGCGCGCTGGCGGGCGAGGGCGGCCGAATCGCCGTCGAGCGCGGTCGGGGCGAGCCAGGGCAGGGGCGGCG